>JAADHL010000309.1:0-5506 GCA_013151875.1 Deltaproteobacteria bacterium | reverse complement strand
GAGGGCGACGGCTCGACAAGAAAACAGTCGCTGCGATATGGACGGGCCGAGCCTGATGATATTCGTTGCAATCGCCCCCTCACAGGTCGAGGACGGCGGATTCTTTATGAATCAAGCGTGCAACAGGTCGCGGATCGAATGAAATAATCACGGTTTTTTTTCGGGAGGCTCGGCACTGCAATCTTCACTGCGACGATCCTCGCCGCACCCACTGGCCGGTCGTCACGTGCTCACGCCCAGCCTGGGCAGGATTACCTGGCACAGAATGAACCAACCAGCCACGAGCCCGATACCGATAAGCCAATCATCCATGATTTCCAATTCCAGCCATAAACCGCTACATCATACCTTCATCCGGCGCCGAATGCCCGTCTGGACTGCTGTCCCACCGGAGGGCACTACAGGTCCTCGACCGCCTCTGAGGTGCATTCAGCGGGCGCGGTTACAGGGTTGCACCGTGATGGAGTTCCTCCAGGCAGGTCCAGCCACCAGTCCCTGTCTTCCTCTTTCGCGGGATAGTCCGTGCTGATTATGTGGGCCCCGGCCGCCAGAAGCTCGTTTGCCCTGGCCCCCAGCCCGGCCGGGTCGTCGTCCGGCCCTCCCACGGTGGTCCTTACCAGATAACCGGCCATGGCAGCTTCCCGTATCGTTTCGAGGTTGCCTGTTTCCATGACGGACGACCATGTCTCGCCCATGCCCCCACGGGCAAAGAATACGGCCCCTTCCAGGTTGGGATGCAAGGCCAGGTACGCATCTCGGTGCTGACCGCTGTCCAGCATGATGAACATGGCCTTGTTCCTGGTCTCGCCCAGAGATGGCCATCCGTCTGTTTCAAGGGCCTCGCGCAGGGTCGCGTGGGCGCCGCGCACGTCGTCCGGTTCGAGGACCCGCTGTCTCGGCCAGACCGAGAGGATCTCCTGATCCAGTTCGTCGTAATGCCCCGCGATTTTCTCCTGATCGATCTCGTCCTTGGGTTCCACGAGGATGAACAGGAGGTGATGCCCGGGGTGCCCGTCCGACCATTTCTTTACGATCGACAGGCATTCGACGAATGTTTCGCAGGTGGTCCCCTGATCAATCTGGGGAAGGTGAAACACGTCGAAACCATGGTCAGGGGTGTAATGCACGTCCAGTTCGACCTGCCTGACGCCCTGGTCCTGAAGCTGCACGTCGAGGGGCGCGAAGGAATAGTCCCAGTCGATCAACACGAAGGGGTCCGGCGCCGTGTGAAAGCTGTTGTGGGTGCCCTTGATCTGGATATGATTCACTCGCAGCACGTCGTCCAGGCCCGCGGTCCCGGATGAGCACCCGACAAACGCAAAGAACAAGACGCCGTAAAAGAAGCTTTTCATGGATCCAAGGCCTCCGAACGCCGGTTACTCGATTCATTATCACATGTGGGTTGGGAATCGAATCCGGAACAATCCAGGACCTCCCCCGAAAAACCGGAAGGCGAAAAGCAGGGGTGGTGATTCCGGCGATGCAGTATCCAGCAACGGTTCTTACGTACCCGAGCCCGTGACCGTCAATGAAACTTGGACTTCCGGCCGGGAAGATATTGGGTGCAGGTACGGGGCGGGCCCCCGTTACGGGCAGGGGGTGCTGTCGTCGGGACTGGGGCCAAGATCACCGTTGCCCCAGGCCTGGCCATGTCCGTGGCAGGTCTGGCAGGCATCGCAGTAACTGTGCCAGGAATAAGCGCTTTCCCATCCAGCGTGGCAGGTGGAGCACAGCCCGTTCGAGGCGCCCCAGCCCACGTTTTGACCCGAGACCGTGACCACCACGTCGCGCATTGTCCCAAAGGTGTCCCATGGAGGGCCAAAGAAGCCACCGGTGCGCGTGCCGTCGTCCTCGAAGGGTGTCCCATTCACCTGATCACGGATCATATAGGGGTTCCCCGAGGGGTTCGAGGCGGTATACGACCCGTGAGCGTCGTGGCACACCGTGCAGTCCAGGTCATGCGCCGGCGCGCCCGAATAACCATCCCAACCGCGCTTCGAATCCGGGCCGTGGGCCGAGAAAGTCCACGTGTAGTCCACATACCAGGGCACGCCTTTGTACGCGCAGGTGTCCAGCCCGCGCAGGGCCACGGACGGACCTGTCACGCCAGGGGGAAAATCCGGGTCCGTGGGACCGTTCCCACCATCGTGGCAGGACAGGCAGAACTCGTTCAGTGTCCCGGCCCACGGCGTGGTGGGATTGAACGGGTCCGCAATCGGCTGCGAGCCGGAAGCCGCGTGGGCCCCATGGCAGTTCAGGCATTCCACCTTGGCGCTGCTCCAGGTCTGGTCCGCGCTGGACACGTCGTGGTGCGCGTTGACGCGGCGGCCGGTGCCCTCGGTCCCGAAGCACGCATCCCCGTACTGCTCCTCCCACTGGAGAGTGCCCTTGAACCTCTCCGCCACGTCCGGCGGGACATTACCGTTGCCAAAGGGATCGAACGGGGTTGTCAGACGCGAGGCGCCGTCCTCGTCGTGGCATCCCATACAGAAGTTGGACACGTCGGGATCGTCGGCCAGGTCCGCCCATGACACGAACCTGTAGGTGGTGTTTTCGTCGTCAGGATCGATGAGGTCCACGTATCCGTCCATGTGCGTGCTCTGGCTGTGGCATATCGCGCAGGACGCGTTGTCCAGTTCCGCGCCGTAGTGCGCGTGCGCGTCGCCCAGAGGGAATTCGCCGACCACCGCGCGCCTGCCTCCGACCGGCACACCGTCACCGTTGTCCTGCGCCGTCCCGTGGCACGATACGCAGTCCCCGCCCTGGAAGCCCTTCTCGTGGCGGTGACACGACGTGCACGGCGTGGCTGCGTTGTGGGAGTGGTCGCCCTCGGCACGGTTGCGATGGTACGCGGTCATGGTGTGGCAGGTTTCGCAGATTCCCTGGAAGGACGGCGTCCCTGTGATGAACGGGTTGGAGGCGGCAGGGTACTGGGTGGGGTTGTTGGCTGTGGGCCACCTCACGTCCACTCGGATCAGGTCCTGTCCTTGACCGGAGTTTGGATCCACATTGTGCGGGTCGTGGCACTTTCCGCAGCCCACTACCGTGCCCCCGCGCACCACGTGGAGCCCCACGTTCGGCATGGACGACGCTGAACCGGTTGGGTTGTGGCAGCTCTTGCAGCGGGTCTCTATATCCTCGTATGTGGTCTTTCCAATCCGGTATCCGTCTCCAACGGCCAGGGACGCGGGAAGCGGCAAGGCCCAGGTGATGGTGTTCTCTGTGTTCGACTCTATCGTCCGGAACTCGCCCTCGTTGGCGCCGGACAGGAAGGTCACCACCCCATCGACCCACTCGGACGGGGTCCATGACTTGGTCGTATCGGTCAGCGATATCGCCCCAAAACCAGCGTCGGCCGTGCCGGACGATACAGCCGGGTCGTTCACGCCCGCGTAGGGCACGTGGCAGTCGGAGCACACAATCCCGTGCAGGGCCTCGTCGTGGGGCGGCTGCGTGATGGCCCCAGCGGGTCGGCCCCAAAGCACGGCGGTCCAAAGCACCATGAGCGCCGCCCTCCTCATGGCGTATCCTCCTTGTCCGGATCCAGCGTGATCCATCGGTGGTGTTCTGGGTCCGTCACCAGCAGTTTGCCGTTCATGCCCAGGACCAGACCAGTGCCCAGGGACAGACAGTCAGCGCAATCCCCACGCCTTCCGACGAACCCCAGGCCCTGTCCGTTGCGGTCCAGCACCTGCACATGCGCGTGATACGAGTCCAGCACGTACAGCCTTTTCCCATGGATGGCGATTCCCTGGATCCTGGTGAATCTGCCCGCAAAATCCACTACGTTCGATGCCTGCGCCGGGATCGGACCGCCAATGTCGCGGACCCACCGGTTCGAGCGGTCGAAAACCTGGATCCTGTGGTGGCCCTGGTCCGCAACGAACAGGTTCTCGTCGTCAACGGCCACGGCCGCCGGAAAACGCAGGCGTCCCTCGCCGTCGTCACGGCCGCTGATCGTGGCCGTCCGCGCGCCGTCGGGACCGAATACCTCGACAACGTCCCTGCGGCTGTCCGCCACGTACACGGTCCCATCCGCGGCGAGCGCGATATCGTTGGGCATGGCGAACACCCCTTGCCCGGACCCAAGGACGCCCTGAAAACTCTTTCCCGGGATGTCGTATATCTCGACCGAGCCGCGACCCTGCGAACCCACGTACAGTCGGCTCCCGCGTACGGCCACGGCCAGAGGGCGTTCCATGCCGTTCAGTTCGAACACGCGCCGGCCGTCCTTGTAACCGAGCACGCTGTCGCTTTCCACGTCCGAAACGTAGATTGTGCCGTCCTGGGCCGCTGCGATCCGGACCGGGTAGCGGAGTTCGGCCCCGAACTGTTGACCAAAGGTGCCGGTGACCAGGATGGGGCCCGTGTCCGGACCTGAACCCCCTTTTCCGCCGGTGCACCCGGACAGCAGAGCAAGGCCGACCAGCAATCGAGCCGCGGTTCGGCCTATTTCAGGTGGCATGTGAGACACAGAACACTCCCTTGGTTGCTGATGCGCAGAAGCCGGGTGCCCCCCACCGTCTCTACGTTGTGCGCGTCGTGGCAGGTCGCGCACTCCAGTCGGCCCTGGAATAAAGGCAGATTCGGAGGCAGCGAGGAAGGCGCACGCAGATCGCCGTCCGCCGCGGCAAGTCCGTCATCGTAAATGAAGGACACTGGATGATCGTTTCGCAGGTCGTTCACCGAGGCATTGCCCGAATAGTTCCCGCCTATGTTCGGTCCCCCTTCGCCGTAAGGGCTTCCAGGGTAGTACACATCTCCGATTGCCATCATGTGCGGAATGGCCGGTCCCCCGGCAACGTAGGCGTCGACCGCCACGGACCCGTCGTGGCAACTCAGGCACAGCCTCGAGTTCCCGGTGGGCTGGCCCACGGAGGCATCCAGGGTCGGGCTCCCATAGGTTTTGAACGTCGAAGTCGTGTCCTGGCGGTTCCACAGCGGGGCCTGGACCGGTTGGGCCTGGTGCGGCGTGTGGCAAAACACGCAGATCCGATCTGTGTCCGGGGTGCCCCAAGGCCCGCCGGTGCCCCCGCTCGAAAAGTCGTGCGCGGAATTCACTATTCCCGCGAAGGCCGCGCCGGCGGCCGCAACAGCGCCGGAGATCGCAAGCAGCATAACGAAAGGCAACCGTATGCCTGATTTCCGCCGCCGTTTCGAAGCCGTGTTTCGAGCGTGCATGACTCCCATCCGCCCAGAGGGCCTTTTCGGGTCGATGCAAGGTCCATGCCTTCTTGTTACGGGACGTTGCGAGTTCAAGAACGCCATCGGCCGGAAAGCTCACAAGACAGGCGCGTTCGGGCGATCCACGCTTTCCTTTCCCGGCCCTGCCGCCCCAGACCGGGCGTTCCGCGACTCGCGTCGGGCCTGGCTGCATATTGAGTCGGTGCGTCATTTCACGCATCGAGATTCCCGGGTTTCGCACGTGTTGTTCCTGACTGTGTTTTCCTGACCGAGGTTAATTTTTCGGAACGAATCCGAGCCTGAGAATCAACCTCGGTTAGGT
>JAADHL010000075.1 GCA_013151875.1 Deltaproteobacteria bacterium | reverse complement strand
AGCGTCATGACGGCTCGATATGGGTCGAAAGCGGGCCGGGACAGGGAACGGTATTCACGGTGCGTCTGCCCCGGGGGGAGACCGGCGGCGGGGCGGTGGAAAGGGTGGCGTGGCCTAACGCTTCATCCGAATCCATCACCTCGCCGCCGTACGCGGGCGATACGGGTGTTGATGCCTCCACCGAAACGATGTCCGGAGTCGAGGACCCGGAGGCCCCCCTGGTGCTCGTGGCCGAAGACGACCGGGACCTGCTGAAATACCTGCTCGAACTGCTCGGCGAGAGATACAGGACGGCAGGGGCGGTGCACGGCCTTGACGCCCTGGACAAGGCACGCTCGCTGCACCCGGACCTGCTGCTCACGGACGTGATGATGCCTCACATGTCCGGGAGAGACTTGTTCGAAGCCCTGCAGGGCGATCCTGGCCTAAAGGATATCCCTTGCGTATTCCTGACAGCCATGACAGCGGGCGGCGTGCGCCTGGACTCCCTGAGCCACGGCGTGAGCGATTACGTGCACAAACCTTTCGAGGACGACGAGCTGCTGGCGCGCATCGACAACCTGCTGCGCATCCACGGCCTGGCGCGCGAACTTGAAAAGCGGGTTGAAGAACAGACCAGCGAACTACGCCAGATGGCGGTGAACCTCTCTTCGGTCCAAGAGGAGGAGCGGAAACGGATTGCCCGCGAAATCCACGACGAACTGGGTCAGGTGCTCTCGGGCCTGCGCATGGAACTGGACCGCCTGCGACTGCTTTCGGGTGAGCCGGCTAGCGACGATGTGGTGATCTCGAATTCATTCGACAGGATGTACGGCCTCTTCGATTCCCTGCACGAGTCCATTCATCACGTTATCGATGCCCTGATTCCCGGAGCATTGAGTTCCCAGGGATTCGTCGCGGCCGTTGAAGGACTGTGCCGCGACTACGAGCACCGATCCGGTGTCCCCTGCGAAGTTGACCTGGGCATCGACGACGAAAACCTCGATACGGGAGTTTCCATCGCTCTCTATCGAATCGTACAGGAGGCCCTGAGCAATATCGCGCGTCACGCGCGTCCCAACTCCGTTCAAGTGCGGATGGAAGACAACGAGGGGCGCCTGACGCTTCTAATCCGGGACGACGGAGCCGGGTTCGAAGCGGGGTCCTTGGCTCACGAAGGGTTCGGTCTGCTCGGCATCCGGGAACGCGCGCGCCAGTTGGGAGGCGAGATGTCGATCTTGAGCAGTTCGGGACACGGCACTGAAGTAACCGTGTCAATACCCGGTCAGGCCGCTTCATCGGTAGGGCAGTCATGATTCGCGTCTTCATCGTGGACGACCACGAGATCGTCCGGACGGGCCTCAGACGCATCCTGGGCGAGATTCCGGACATGACCGTATGCGGTGAAGCGGCCGGCGCCGAGGGTCTGATTCCGCTGCTGGAGGATGAGAAACCGGACGTGGTAATCCTGGACGTCCATATGCCGGGTGGCAACAACCCGAGCCTGGTGAACAGGATCAGACTGTTGATTCCGGCCCCAGGGGTCGTCGTGTTTACCATGTTCCACGAGGACAGCCACGCCATCGCCTACCTGAGGGCGGGCGCTGGCGCATATATCAGCAAAAGCCGTTCATCCATGGACCTCGTGGAAGCCATCCGAAAGGTCCACGGCGGCGGCCGGTTCATCACCCCCAGCCTGGCCGAGTACCTCTTCGAAAACCAGATCGACATCAACAGACCGCCGGCAGAGTCACTGAGCGCGGGTGAACTTGGCGTGCTGAGGGCCTTGGCAGATGGAAAAAGGGCCACCGAAATCGCCAGGGAAACCGAGCGCAGCGTCAGCACGGTCAACACGTTCGTGCAGAGGATCAAGACGAAACTTGGTCTACGCACCGTGGTCGAGATCGTACAGTACGCCCGCGACAACGGTCTGCTGGGATGAAGGCACACTCCTGCCCTCCCTTTCGGCCTTGACGACTTCCTCCCCAACTTTGATAATTTCCCCAATGAGGCAACACATGAATGTGACACGCGCGGTCGGCCTGTTTGTATTGGTTACGGCGACAATCGTTCCGTTTCTGGGGTGCGGCGGGGAAGCGAATTCGTCGATAACCGACCTCGGTGCCTACTCCGACCAAGGTCCGCCCGACGCGGCGGCGGCCGTGGACGCCCTGGACATCGGGATCGAGGTTCCCGAAAAATTTGATGCGGCGGCGGATCACGAACCGTTCGTCGATCCGGGCGAATACGACGACGGCCCTGCGGACGAGGCAGCCGCGGAAGACGCAACAATGGCCGACATCGGCGCGGATGAAACAGGTCCCGACAACTCCGTACCTGGCGACATCGGCGCAAATGATACTTCACTTGACGACGTGGGATCGGGGGATCAAGGCGGCGATACGGGGGTGGAAGACACGACGGCGGACGACGGCGGAGGCGGGGAGCCGATCGTTGGGTTGCCGTATCCAGCCAGGGACATGTACCACATCAAGGGCATCCAGCCGGACTTCTGGCCGAACAAGGACGAGTTCGTCAACCACGTGACCGGCGGGGTTTCCATGAACATGGTCTGGGACATTTGGGAGCCCACGTTCAAGAAACCGCCCTGCGGCGGCGGATATCAAGAGTACGACGGCCACTGCTTCAAGGTGGACAAACAGGTCGACGATACGATCAGGGAGTACACCAAGCGCGGCGTGATCGTCACTGGAATCGTGTACGGCGTACCTGCATGGGCACGCAAGGGGAACACGGGGTGTTCGCCCATATCCCCGGCTTTCGAGCGGTTCTGCACCGGGGACAATCCGGCCGACTACGCGCGGTTCGCGGGGATGATCGCCATGCGCTACGATGGACTGCACGGGAACGGGCGAATCGCCGATTTCGTGATCCACAACGAGGTGAACTCGAACATCTGGTTCGACATAGGCTGCGGACAGGGCGTGGCCTGCAACAAGGACGCCTGGATACAAACCTACGTGGACGACTACGCCGCGGCCTACGACCGAATCAAGTCGCACCAGTCCGAGGCAAAGGTACTGCTGTCGTTCGATCACCACTTCGACCACGAGTTCGACAAACCGGCTGACCAATACCCCACGCTGTCGGTCAAGACCATGGTAACGACCTTCGCCGGACTGATCGGCGACAGGAAGTGGATGATTGCCTACCACCCCTACGGCCCGGACCTGTTGAAGCCGGAGTTCGGCCCGCTGGACCTTCCAAAGGTCACATACGGAAATCTTGGCGTCCTGTTGGGCTGGCTGCGACAGGCATTCCCGGACCATCCCCACGCATGGGAAGTCGAACTCACCGAAAGCGGCATCAACTCGTCCACGCCCAACTCGTCCGAGGCGGCGCAGGCCGATGCCGTGTGCAGGACTTTCATCAATGTCCTGGGAACGCCCGGGGTGACCAATTACATCTATCACCGCATGCATGACAACGCCGAGGAAGGGGAACTCCAGTTGGGGCTGGTGCGGTCGGACAATACATACAAGCCCGCCTGGGCGGTCTGGGCGCTGTGCAACCACGTATTCGACAATCCCCCGCAGCTTTCCTGTGGATTCGAGGACCTGCCGTATACGCGGCTGCGCCGCAGCGTCAGGAACTACACCATCACAGTCAGGCACTGGACGTCCTCGCGCCTGCCCCCGGACGGGTATGTCGAGGAGGCAAGCTGGCACCTGCATCGCGATCCGCAGCCCGGCACCCGGCTGCTGTTCGAGTGTCTGGTCGAACAGATCTGGCCGGGACCGCACACGTTCCTCTCCTTCGACGTGAATTGCGAGGGCAAGGTCAACCTGGGGCCAGTGGGTTATATATACGAAAACGAGGCCCCCGGCACGGTTGCCCTGTACCGCTGCGCCAATTTGACCGGGCTTGACCACTTCGTGTCAGCGGATGCAGGGTGCGAGGGCCAGAAGGTGGAACAACTCCTCGGTTACGCCCTCCCATGAGCCCGACCCGCCGGTTCCCCACGTAAAAGCGGCCCGTGGCAGCAGGCTTGTGGTTTTGGAAAAAACTTAGTCGATTCGAGAGTGATGGTAGTGTGTCTGGTCCAGCAGATCGTATCCGCCGGCGACCAGCAGGGCCTGACGGCTTTCCAGCACCTTCATCTCGGCCAGGATCAGGTCGTTGGCCGATTTCACGTCGATCGCCTGGGCCTGAAGAAGGTCTGCGGTGGTCGTCTGCCCGGCCGCGTAGCGGGCCTTCTCGATGCGTAGGTTTTCCGCCGCCTGTTTCCGTTGAACCAGCGCGACGCCATGTCCCTGCAAGGCTTCTTCAAGATCCAGTTTCCTAGACTTTACCTCCAGTTCCACCTGTTGCGACTGTCCGGCAAGCCGGGATGCCGCCTGGTCCATTCGGGATTCCGCGGCCTTCACCTGGTAATACGAAGCGCCCCATTCCCATATGTTCCAGCTCAGCGTGAGCCCCACGAAATACTGATTTTCGGGCTGGATTTCGCCCATCCCGCCGTTGTAGTCGTAGTTGAACACGGCGTTGAGTTCGGGCAGCATGGCGCTGATCGCGGCCTGGCGCCTTGCGCGGCTCGCGTTCATCGTCTGCCGTATGGAAAGCAGGTCCGGTCGCTTGGCCAGCGCGTGATCCACGTACGACGAAAGCGGTTCGGGTCCGGGCGATGGGTGGTCGGGCTCGTCGTCCAATCGGATGGGTTCCGGTTCGAATTCCGTGTCCTGCGGCTGTCCCATCAGCACGTTCAACCTGGCCCTGGACAGCCTGACGGCCTTGTCGGCCGCGAACTGCGCCTTCTGCAGCTCCGCTTGCTGCACCTCCACCTTCATCAAGGCATTGCGCTCGACGCGGCCCGCGTCCAGGAAGGCCCGCACCTGGGACTCGTATGCTCCGACCTGCTCCAACGCCACGGCCAGGGAGTCGGTCATCCTCATCCCGGCGAGCATTCCGTAATACGTCCTGGCGACCTCCAGCTCCAGTTGCAGACGGGCCGATTCCAGATCATACGCAGCGGCTTTGGCCAGCCCGCCGGCCGCGGCATGGTTGAAATAGATGCCGTAGAGCTGAATCAATGGTTGGGCGATGGTCACGGACGCCTTGTAGGTCAACCGGTCGCGGATCTGAATCGATGGCGAGGAGTTCTTTAGATTGGCCAGCTTGTCCTGGCTCGTTTGCGGCAACAACGGAGCCAGGTCGCCCAGGATGTCGGTAATGGCGGAAAGATCCACCCCAGCACTGAACTTGTCGTCCCAGTACAGGACATTGGCGCTGGTTTTTATGACCGGCAGAAAACGCCCGCGCACGCTGTGCTGCTCCTGAAGCCTTGCGTCGGCCTCGTACCCGGCAGCCTTCAGGTTCGGGTTGTTCATGACGGCCTGCTGCATGGCGTCGCGCAAGGAAAGCTGCCTTGCGTGCGGCTCGGGCACGCCGACAAGAGTCACGGCGAGAAAGAAACCAAGCGCGACCAAGAGTTGACCGCGGTGCATGACGAATCGATTCATTGTGCGACCTCTTCTTTGTGCGTTCCATGGATTCGACGGCTCATCCGCTCCACGCCGTCAT
>JAADHL010000212.1 GCA_013151875.1 Deltaproteobacteria bacterium | reverse complement strand
GATGAATCCCTGCGTGGACTTCCTCTATGGCGCGGACAAGCTTTCGGACGCCGAAAAGATGGCACAGGCCGCAAAGATGAAGAAAGGCGGCGACTCACGTTACTCGATGATCTATTTCATCCCGGACGCGCAGATGGCCAGTCCCCTGGGCTATGGGCCGAGTTCCGCGGACCCGGATACCGGAGAGATCTTCTGGGGCACCGCCAACATCTATGGCGCGCCCCTGTACACCATCGCGAACCTTTATCGCGACATCATGGACATCATCAACGGCAAGCTGGATGTCAGCGACTACATCACGGGTAAACAGATCAAGGACTTCCTGGACAAAAAGGACGAGAACTTCAACTCGATCGCGTCCGGACTGACCGGCTCGCAGGCAGACGACATGGAAGAGGCGTCCATCGCGGACAACGACCTGGGCGTCGACCCGTCCATTGCGGTCCGCAAGGCGTCCTCGGGCCGTCCGGTCACCTCCGAGGAGATCCTGGCGGTGATGAGGGACAAGGACCTGGTCCAGCACCTGCTGAACAAGAATCTGCCGGTGGTTGACCCGAGCTTCGGCAAGAATCGACTCGCGGCAATCAAGGGCACCCCCTACGAAGACATGCTGATCAACGAGGAGGTCAAGCTGGCCATGTCGGGCGGCTCGCTTCAACCGGGCGACGCCTATGACGGCAGTCAGAAGGATGCCCTGTCGCCCCTCAATTGGGCGAACCTCGGCGACCTGCTGTCCAAGGAACGGGAAAGGCAACTGCTGCTCTCGAAGAACAACTACTGCTTTGCCGACTTCAACGACGAGGGCGTGCTGGGCATGGCCAGGGAATGGGGCTGCGCCAAGGACGACCCCCGCCCCGAATGCCCCGCGGACTGGACATCCATGGACCTGAGTCACGACATGGGCAACAAGTGCTGCATTCGCGACGGAGAACAACTGGCCCGGGCGATTCTGCTGCGGTACTACTGGGCCGTCACGCTGCATGAAGTGGGACACACCGTGGGGTTGAGACACAACTTCGAGGGGTCGTCGGACCTGTTCAACTATTTCGACGGATACTACGACACCAGGACGAAAGAGCCGGTGCCCTGCAAGGTGGACGACGAATGCGAGACCACGGCCGGCCAGGTCTGCGGCGCCAGCGGCTTCTGCGAGACGCATCCCGTGACAACCTGTTCCAAGGCGGTTGACTGCGGCTTTGCCGACACCTTCGACTGCGTGGGGGGCAAGTGCGTGAAGTTCAAGCGTTGCGGAATCCACGGCGAGTGCGGCGCGGGAGAGTACTGCGACGGCGACACCAAGCAGTGCATGAAGGACGGCCAGCGCATCCAGTCCGAGGTCACGGCCCCCGCCGACCCGATCGACAGGGAATTCATCCCCAGGGCCGAGATGACCCCGGAGGAGATCGCCAAGAGTCGCACCAAATATCAGTACTCCACCATCATGGACTATGGCCAGAGGTGGAACTCGGACATCATTGGGCTGGGCAAATACGACAAGGCGGCCATAAGATTCGGCTATGGATCGCTGATGGACGTGTACGAGGACCTCACGCATCTGCACGAGGCCATCCGCCAGAACGCCCAGTTCTACGGCTATCCCGAAACATACATGGCCTACATGCTGGGCACGGACTTCTGGTCCTGGGGCGTCCACTTCTCGCAGTTCTACTTCCTGCAGAACTACATCGGGGTAGAGGCCAACCGTGACGAGGGCATCTACTCGCACAACCGCGCGGCAGTGCCCTTCGACTGGGTGATGGCCGACCAGGACATGACCTACAACTATTACCGCGAGGAACTGAACCGCAGCTTCATCCAGGTTCCCTACAAGTTCTGCGGCGATGAATACCGTGGCAACATGGGCTGCTACACATGGGATACGGGGCTCGATCCACTGGAGATCATCCACAACTTCGGCATCCAGCTGCGCGAGTACTACATCATGGACGCGTTCAAGCGCGAACGCTACGGCTCGTACAAGAACGGCGACCCGTCCAGCTATCTCTCGCGCATCGTCAGCCGCTACATGGAGCCCATGCAGGGCGCCGCCATGTATTACGCGCTGTTCGGCCACATCTTCAAGGGCTACGGATGGCGCGGCACTTGGGCCAACAACAGGTTGCAGGGATGGTCATTGAGGAGGGCGTCCGAGACGGCCTTCGAGACCCTGGCCAACTCCCTGACCTCGCCCGCGCCCGGCTCTTTCAAGCTGGACCCGGCCGACAACGAGTACAAGAACATCAGCTACGATGAGGGCGCTCCCGGGTCCGATCTGGATGTGCCGCTGGGTCTGGGCAAGTTCCCCTACACCCAGTTCATGGACGGCGCAGGGTATTTCTATTGGAACGAGGCCCTGTGGATCGGTTCCTTCTGGGAGAAACTGGGCGCATTGATGACCCTGACCGATTCCACCGTGTACTTCACGTCGAACTACGTCGGCGAGCAGCTCGACATCGGCGTGGGAACGTCCATGGGCTTCAACACCATGTACCCGTCTGAACTCATCAGCCTGTTCGGCGGTCTGGTGGCCGACGACCCGCAGGTGAGCGCATGGGTCGCGCAGGGCGACAAGGTCGAACCCAGAAAGTACTTCGACCCTGACAACTCCGACGCCTATACCGTGGTGCCGGCGCCGTTCGACACGCCGGTAACCTACCCGGCCTCGACACCGACCATCGAGCCGTCGATATCCAATCTGACCATCAAGTTGTACGCCATGCTGTACGGCATGGCCTATCTGCCGGCGTCGTTCGACCCGTCGTTCCTGGACGCGTTCGCCGTCTGCCTCAAGGGGAACGGCAACTGCTACGACCTTGCGGCGGCATCCGGAATCACCCCTGTTGAATTCACGGACCCGTTCGGCGGCAAGACCTACGTGGTGTGGGGCTCCAACTACAACCCGACATGGTTCAACCCCAACGTGGCCGTGGTGAACAAGGCGATTCAGCAGGAAACCACCTGGGAAAACGCGACCGGCGACGACAAGGTCAAGGCCGAGCAGGACCTGCGCGACACAATCGCGACCCTGGACCTCATGCGCGGCCTCTGGGAAATCTTCAGCAACATGAAGATATAGGAGGACGCCATGAGAACGGGTGGACACATGAAATTTGAGGACCTCGGAAGAGGAGGATATTCAATGACACGTTTCGCGAGCACGGTGGTTCTTTTGACGGCCCTGCTGGTGCTGGAGGCCGGCTGCGCCCAGACGAACGGGACCATCGACCGGGTCCAGAACAACCTGGTGGCCAAGTCGGCGCTCTTGTTCAACGACGACGGCAGCCGCAAGGAATGGTATTTCAGGGCCACCACCATCGACGCGCCTTATGCCTCGGCCTACTCGTTTACGGGGGACCAGGTCAACCTGGAGCGCGGGGTGTTCGACATCCAGGAGAAATACCTCTATTTCTATCGGGTCTACACGTTCACCGAGAACGAGTACAACGACAGCCCGCGCCCTGACGTCGATTACAAGCTGAAATGCGCCGCAGGGGACTACTGCGACGCCGGCGGCGCGCTCATCGACGCCTCGATCCCATGCAACTGCGATGGTGAATACCTGCTGAAGGGCAAGCCTGTCTGGGTGGACAAAAACGCGCCCCTTCTGGCCTACCCCATCAGGGAACACGTGGACGTGATCTGGGACTACAACCCGAGCACGGGCGAGCGCACCAACGTGAAGGTGGAAAACACAGAGGACCGCATGTGGTGGGAACGCGAGTACATGCGGGTCGAATGGGGCGCCAACGAGATGCCTTCGGTTGTCGGAAAAGGCTATGCTGACGGCTCCAACACGGACATGACCACCACCCCCGCAATCTTCAAGGACGAAAGCTCGTTCGAGGGCATCAACCCCAGAATAACGCCCGAAGCCGGTTACATGGACTTCGTGGACGACTATATTTACGAAGTCGCGACAGAAACCCTGGAAGGTTTCGGCGAAATACCCATCTGCTGGTTCTATCCCTGGTACACGGGCGGGATCTATGAATGCGTGTCCGAAAAGATCCGGGTGCGCAACGCGTTCCTCCAGGTGGACATCGACCGCGAGGCCCAGTACGAGCCCCAGAAATACACCGACTTCGACATGGAGCGCTTTGGGTACTTCAGGACCGAAAGGAACTACTGGGACAAGGATTACGGCACGACCTATTCGGGCGTCATCAGGTACGCCGACCGCTTCGACATCTGGAAAAAGGACGCGAACGGCGAAATCAACGGCGTGCGGCCGGTTGTGTACTACCTGAACCAGGGTTACCCGGATGACCTGGTAGCCGAGGCCATTCAGGTCGCGGACGAGTGGAACGAAGCGCTGTCAGCGGCCGTCACGGCGCGCACTGGCAAGGCCCCCGCCGACTTCGGCGTGGATCGCATGTTCGTGATGTGCGAGAACAACCTGGCCGAGGCGAATGCCAGAACCGAGGCCAAGGCCGGTCTGGACGCCCCATGCGACGTGACCGACGCGCCCAAGCTTACGGGTGACCTGAGATACAACTTCCTGCACGCGGTGGACGCGCCCCAGGACAACGGCCTGTACGGGTTCGGCCCCATGTCCACTGATCCGCTGTCGGGACGTATCGTGACGGCATCGGCCTACAACTGGGTGGGCGCGATGAGGCGCGGCGCGGCCAAGGCTCTGGACCGCATCGAGTTCCTGGCCGGCGTCAAGTCTTTCAGGGAACTGGCGGACGCCAAGTACATATCCCAGAAGGTCAAGTTCGACAGACTGCGACAGACCTACTGGAAACAGGGCTATACGGATGCGGAAGCCGAAGAGATCGTCAAGACCCTGGTGCCCGCCGATGTCGCCAGCTCCCTCGAAACCAGCGGTGTCGGGGTGTCCAACGGCAACTTCACCCAGGCCAGGATGAACATGCTGGCGCAGAACCCTGACATCGAATCCCTGTTCATCAGCGACGACGTGAAGATGCTGTTCAAGGACCCCGAGGTGGGCGACAAGTTCGCGAACCAGGGCCTGACCGACGAGCAGGTCTCCAGATACGCCCTGAGCCATTGGGCGAACAGGGCGGGCTTCAAAAAGATGCAACGCCGGTACACGGACATGGCCAGAAGGGGCCTGGACAGGGCCGAGTTCTATGACGGCGCCCTGATCCGGCTGTCGGACCAGTACAAGAAGCGCTATGACGAAGCGATGTGCGGTGCTTTCAAGGACAGGACGGACCTGGCCTACGACGTGGCGGCCCTGGGCGATCACTGCACCACCGAGGCGCTGATCGAGCAGCTCCGCCAGAAGATCGCCTATTACAACCAGACCAATCCCTACGCGTACAACAAGACATCCATCATGACGCCCTTGGAGATGGAGTCCCAGAACCCGATGATCCAGAAGACCCAGCTTGAAACCCTGGCCAAACTGGACGAATTGCGGCAAAGCGCCAGAGAAGAACTGTACAAGGCGATCTTTACGGGCGTGGCCACGCACGAGGTCTGGGCCTCAGGCACAACTTCGAGGCCAGCACCGACGCCTTCAACTTCCCGGCCGAATACTGGGACCTGAAGGACAAGAAGGACGGCGGGAAGTACAAGGCCGTGAGCCTGTGGGGCGAGACCGAGGCCCAGGCCGCCGGCGGCATGCGCGAGCTTCAGTACACCTCGGTGATGGACTATTTCCTGAAGTTCAACCTCCCGTGGCACGGTGTCGGCCTGTATGACATCGCGGCCATCAAATACGCGTACGCCGACACGGTTGAGGTCTTTGGCGAGGAGCCGGACCTTACCGACTATCAGGGCTACGTGGACATAGACCCGGCCGAGGGCGCCCCTGGAAACATGCCCGTGATCAAGAACCGCGGCGAGGGTCTGGGCAGGCTTCTGTACACTATTCACCCGACCGAGTACCCGAACCTGTTCGGCGACGTCGACAAGATGTATCAGCGGGTCGACCTGCCACGCTCGGATGTCCTGGGCGAGGCGTGTGCTTCCGAGGGCGCAGGCTGTGGCGGCGGCAAGGTGTGCAAGCGCTTCTACGAGGGTCTGCGCTGCAGCGTGGATCGGACCATGGTGCCTTACAGGTTCGGCGGCGACGAGATGGTGGGCGGTCTTCCCACGGTGGACATGGTGGACGAGGGCGTGGACCCGTTCGAGATCGTGAACAACAAGAAGGAATACTACGAGAACTACTGGGTGTTCGCCGGCTACTGGCACGGCAACGCGACGTACTGGCCGACCAATTACTCCAATTGGGTGCAGTGGATCTTCCAGTCCATGGCCCAGCAGTACAAGTATTGGGTGCTCCAGTACGCCACGTACAACCATGACGGCTACTGGGAAAAGAAGTTCGGCAAGCGCTGGGAAGAGGACATCAACGGCGGACTCAGCGGCGCGATGGCGTCCTATGAGGCATTCAACGTCCTGGCCTCGGCGTTCGGCCGGCCCGCTGCCGGGACCTACGGCTTCAACAAGGTAACCAAGCGCTATGAGCCCTTCGACGACGTGAACTTCAACAACTATTTGAACCAGATCGTGATGCTGGAAGAGGACGGCGCTCGGCCCATCTATCCCTACTGGGACTACAGCGGATACCTGTCCGTAGTGGTTTCGGCGGGCGCCATCTATGACCGCATCGCGGCGTTCGAGGCCCCAGAGACGGACTTCCTGGCCGTTGATGAAAACCCGGACATCCGCAAATACATGATCAACTTCGAGACGGTGTTCCGCAACAAGGTCAACGAGCTGTTCGGCGGCCTGATGGCCAACAACGCATCCAAATACGGCTGGTGCGTTCTGCTGGACTCCAACGACAATCCCCTGGGATTCGCACCGAGGGCCTTTGTCGCCCCTGATAACGGGCCCACGTCATGCAGCCAATACTACTGCGGCAAGATGAAGTCGGGGGTGGAACGCGAACTGCTGCAGGTAGCGCCCGCCGCCGACCCGTTGAACCCGGCGAATCCGTGCGGCTCGGTGCTGTCCAGCCAGGGTTATGAACCGCTCGGCGGCCAGCCCATCGAACCCGAGCCCCTGTACACCTTCCCGACCACGCGTTTCAGGGTGCCGATGCTTGCCGCGTACTACGGGATGTCCCTGCTGGTCAACAATGACGACAAATCCTTCATGGACGCGACGCGAATCTGGCTGAAGGGCAGCAAGTACGCCATCGACGTGCCCGCTGGTTGGGATACCGTCCAGTGCGAGGACCGTTTCTCGGGCCGCGTCTACATGGCGGCGGGCAAGCCCGGACAGGGCTACTTCCCAGCCATGGACCTGGTCAACAAGTGCAAGGAGATCTTTGACTGCTACGATGAAACGGTCAACGTCAACATGACCCAGGCCGAACAGGAGGCCTGCTCCGAAACCATCGCGAAGCCGGTCAGCCAGATCACCAGCCTGACCCTGGACGACCTCCGCAACGAGTACCTGTATCACGACCTCCAGTACCTGTTGGGCAAGCTCGAGCTGATCCGGGCCATGCACTCCGTATATGAGTACAACTACTCCGGCCCCATCGATGTGTCCACATCCTACTGAAGCCTTTTCCTGAATTGAACCTGCACAGGTAGTTTTGGTCGAGGAGTAAGGTCCGATCCCTACGGTCGTTTCCAGCTGGCGCGTCGGGAGTCTACGGGAACTGGGCTTCGGCCACGGTGATGAGTTCGTTGGAGATGCGCAGTTCAACACCCTCGGTGGCGTTCGAATCCCAGAAGGTCCGGCCGAGGGCAAACCACCACCTGGTTCCCTGGCGAAAAATGTACGGCGGGCCTGGGTTGGCCAATCCCCCAGGGCTCCAACCCTGTACAAGATACTGAAAATGGGTCACCCAGCCATCCGCCGCGTGCCCCTCCAGCACCTCGCCGCTGGGCACGATCCCCAGCGCGCAGAAGCCGTCGAAAGGCGGTTGAAGATTGGCCGCCGTGCAATCCCATTTCCAAAAGGCCATGCCGCCTTCCTTGCCGGCGCCCAGAAAATCAGTGGAGGGCGGATAGAAATCCGTCAACTGGGCGCCCGTGGTTACATACTGAGAATATGTGGAAAAATACGTCTCCTGTTTCATCTTGACGTCCATGAGGAAAGTGATTCCCTCGGTCAGCCTCGCCCTCCTCATGTATTTTTTGTAAGACACGATGGCAATCGTGGCCAGGACGCCCATGATGGCGACGACCACCATCAACTCTATCAAAGAAAAACCACGTGAAAGTCCCCTTGCCCTGAAAAAGCCGGTCATAGCCACCCTCCGTACCGCCCAATTATGATTGTAGAGGTTTGTCGGTGATCAGGTCAAACGGACAACGATGATCGCAGACGCGGCACAGGGCCACAGCGTTCGGCCCGCGAAACTACAGGCACTTCCAGTCACGACGCGGGAAGGTCTTTGACACGGGGGGATGCTGGTTCGCAAGCACGTGCACTGTGCGGCGATTCCGCGGCTCGGGCGTTTCGTCGGGCGTATCGACTTCCAATGCATCCTCGCCGAACCCCTGATAGCAGACCCCGCATTTCAGACCGTGGCTCTTGAACCACCCTGCAATCGATTTGGCGCGCCTGCGGGACAGGTCCCTGTTGTATCCTGGCGTACCTACGGTGTCGGTGTATCCAGCCACGTACAGCCTGGCCCTGAACTCGTTGCCCAGCCTGGCAAGGGCGCTACGCACGTCCTTCAGGGTCTTGCGCAGCTTCGATTCCTCGGACGGCCTTATAGCGGCCTTGCCGAACTCGAAAAGGACCTCTTCGTGGGGGATCTCGACAAAGAAGGGCCTTATCTCCACGCCGTTGTAAAAGTCCCACGGGTCGAATGCCGTCAATCTGACCAGCGTCACCGATTCGGACGGCGGCTCGAACCTGATCGAGGTCGTTTCACCAGCCCTGGATTCGACGGGATACTCCCGGTCCTTCAGCGTGGCGCCCCCTTCGCCCAGGATCTCCAACTTTACGCGCCTGACGGGCGCCGAGGCGACAAATGCAATCCTGCCTTCAGCCAGGTCGACCGTGTCACGGTTGATGACAAGGGCCATGGGACGGGCAACCACGGCCTTGAATGTAATGATCTCCGGCGCGTCCTGGCCCGAGCGCGTAATCTCCGCGCGGTACTCCCGCTCGCCGGGGGCCTGGTCGATCGGAAACTCCCTGGGCCTTCCAGGCGCAAGGTTCACCGCAGGGTAAGCCTTGACCAGCCTCTTGCCCGTCATCAGCCTGACCTTGAGATTCCTGACGCGCGACGCGGACCCAATAATAATGGCCGGCCTGTCTCTTCCAGCAAGCGCCTTGGAGCGTATCCTGATGTCCAGGTCGTCGCCTGCCTTCGCGGGTGCGGAAGCCGTTGCAACCATCGCCGCGGCAATCAGACAGGCCATTCCCACGCCTCGCGCCCTCTTACGCGCTATCAGCAAGGCAGCCATCATGGCCAGAACCATCATCGCCATGGCGGCGGGATCGGCCCGCGCACCGGTCGACGCCGAGCACGAGCCGCCATCGGACGAACCCGAGGTGATCCACGGCCCGCTGTCCGGCCACGAGTACCCGTCGGGCTGGGTTTGCCCGTCCGGCAGATTGGGAATCGAACCATAGACCGAGCACAACCCTTCAATATCGTCCGCGTCCAGGGTGCGCATCCTGAACGGCTCGCTGTCGTCGGTCTTGAAATACATCGTGGCCTGGGCTACCAGCGAGTGGTCCAGACCCAGCACATGACCCATCTCGTGGGTCACGGTGTTCTGTACGTCGATATGGGTCTGGGCCGGGTCGTCGCTGACCGTAAACTGGAACTTGTGGTCCGCGAACTCCATGTCGAACCTAGCGACCTTGCCGGTGCTGTCGTTGTAATAGAGGGTGGTCAAGGCAATCACCTTGGGACGATCTATGTGGCTCCACTGCGTTTCGTCCTCCCAGATAAGCAGATTTGGACCCATTTCCCCAGGGACCTCACCGGATACCGTGCCCCCGTCTTTCAGCATGGGGTGGGGGCATTCGACGTCGTTCCAGGTCTGCATGGAGGTCCTTACCGCGTCGAATTCCAGGTCCCCCGGAACGTCCGACGTCCCGTTCGCGTCCATCTTGACGACGACCTCGGCGTCGTACCACCGCACGGGCATCCCCGTGCTGGTGAAGTACTGTGTCCAGGCAACCTGGGTCATTGCCAAAACGGCCACGGTAAGCCACCGGCTCATCGGGACCTCCCCGCGGAATGGACGATGCGGATCAGGTCTTCCAGCTTCATTCCGGACTCGGCGGCGGGGCCCTTTGCCTCCGGCAACATCGACAGTCCACCAAGTCGCCGTCGCGCCGTCCATTTGCCTTTGGTTGGGTCCCTGGACAGGAAAAACACACCCTGGGACAGGCCAATCACCGTTCGACGCGGCTTGCCGTCCACTGAAACACGGGCTGGGCGCAGGAACAGCACCACATCGTCGCCGACCGACATGCGCGGGGCGCCTGGGACCCACTGTCCCCTGCCCTCCACCACGCCTCCCAGAACGGTGACCGTCAGGAATCCAGTCCGGCCGGGATCGCCCGCAAGGCAATCCTGGACCCTGACCGTGACGTCGGTGACTATCCTGTGTTCGTCCGGCGGGTCGTCGTACCTGCTGGACGCCGCCTCGACCTTGCCCCTTACAATCAAGTCGGCCGCGCGTGTCATCTCGTCGAGGCCCATCCTCCGGACGATCGAGCCGCCTGCCGCGGACCCGACTGAAACAACGACAACGGCCAGCAATGAAGCGCCGGTGATTCTCATTCTCTCATTCATGATAGAGCCATTATCGATACACCCAACACCATTCCGGACTCCACGCGGCCCGTCCGCAAGAGACTACATTATTCGTTCAGGCGACGTCCAACCCGAAAGCAAGGACGTCACGGATCGACGCCGCCGCCGTCAGCAGCATCATCACACGGTCGAATCCCAGCGCGACCCCAGCGCAGGGAGGCAGGCCTTCCCTCAGCATGGAAACATAACGCAGGTCCATTGGATACAGGGGCAGGTCCAGTGAACGCCTGAGTGCCAGATCGGCCTCGCATCTGGCGACGAATTCGTCCGCGTCGCACAATTCGTTGAAGCCATTGGCCAGTTCCAGACCGCCCGCGTACAACTCGAACC
>JAADHL010000377.1 GCA_013151875.1 Deltaproteobacteria bacterium | reverse complement strand
TTACCGCCGATGTTTGCAAGAGATCATATCTGAACCCCAATCCCTTGCAATGACTGTTTTTATGCTCTTGAGGAGGCGTATTGTCAAACAGAGTAATTTACGCTGAAAGGTTATTGGGTTTCGAGCACGGGTTCAGGTACGACAGCCGGCCGCGGGGCGTCCGGGCAAGGGGTGGGGCCCCGCCATATCTTTTCTCTGGTCCTGTGGAATTACGCGACGTTGTTGTCGTATTACGGGGGGTGGGTTATAAACATAGACAACACTGATGGAGCCGATGTCATGGATCGCCCTTGGTTGAGGCACTACGACGAGGGTGTGCCTGCCACGATCGACTATCCAAAGGTCCCCATCGACCGCCTGCTCGCCCAATCGGCGTCCGGACATCCCGACCACGCGGCACTGATCTTCGGCGCCCGCGTTGGTTCGCGCTTGCTGGAATCGGCCATGACCTACCGCGAATTGGATGAGGCGGTGAACCGGTTCGCGAGTGGGCTCAAGCGTCTGGATGTCGGCCGGGGTGACCGGGTCGTGGTCATGCTGCCAAACTGTCCGCAGTTCATCATAGCGGCCTATGCATGCTGGCGTATCGGGGCCATTCTGGTCTGCTGCAATCCCCTGTACGTGGAGCGCGAGGTCGAACAACTTATCAACGACTCGGGCGCCGCGACGTTCATCGTGATGAGTTCGCTGTATGGGCGCATCCGGGCCGTGAGACCGAACACATGTCTTGAGCGGGTCATTGTCACCAATATCAAGGAATACTTTCCCGGCCTGCTGAAGCTGCTGTTCACGCTGACGAAGGAAAAAAAGCAAGGTCATCGGGTAGACATCGGTGATGATGAAGGGACCTACTGGTTTCAGGACGTGCTCCAGAAACCAGGGTCCACTCCCGAACCAGTGGAAATCGACCCAGGGGACGTGGCGGCCCTCGTCTATACCGGCGGCACCACCGGGGGCCCGAAAGGGGCGCAACTGACTCACCGCAACCTGGTATCAAACGCCATTGCCATGAACGTATGGGCGCAAAGCCGCGAGGGTGTGGACATCATCATCTCCGTGATGCCCTTTTTCCATATTTATGGACTCACGGTCGGGGTAAACACCGCCATCGTCAACGCCTTGACTGCGGTCCTTCTGCCCGACCCGCGGGACCTGCTGCATGCCTTGGCTGCAATCCGGAAACACCGCGCCACTTTCTACCCGGCCGTGCCAACCATGGTCGCCGCCCTGAACAATCACCCCAGGGTCGGGGAATTCGACCTGACCTCGCTGCGTTTCGCGGCCTGCGGCGCCGCACCTCTGCCCCCGGAAGTGCAGGCGCGTTTCGAGGAAATCACGGGCTGCCCTATCGTCGAGGCCTACGGCATGACGGAGTCCAGCCCCACGGTCTGCGCGGGACCAGTGACCCACCCACGCCCGCGATCCATTGGCGTGCCCATTCCCGACACCGACATGAAAATCGTTGATATCGAAACCGGCGGGACCGAGATGCCGCCCGGCGAGATCGGTGAAATCATAGTCAAGGGGCCCCAGGTTATGAAGGGGTATTGGAAACAACCTGAAGCGACTGCCGATGCCATCAGGGTCGGGCCTGATGGGGAGCCGGGCTGGCTCTACACGGGTGACATCGGCAGCATGGACGAATACGGCTACTTTCATATCGAGGACCGCAAGAAGGACATGATCATCGCCGGCGGATACAACATCTATCCCGCCGAGGTGGAGGCGATCCTGTTCGAGCACCCAAAGGTTCTGGAGGGCGCGGTGATCGGCGTGCCCGACGAAAGGCGCGGCGAGACTGTCAAGGCGTTCGTGGTGCTGCGCGAGGGTGAGCGGGCGACCGAGGACGAAATCATCCAGTTCTGCCGCGAAAACATGGCGGTCTACAAGATCCCGAGGGTGGTCGAGTTCAGGGACGACCTGCCCAAATCCCTGATCGGCAAGGTCCTGCGCCGCAAGCTGCGCGAGGGTTCTGACGGCTGACTTTCCCCGGCCGCCCTCTCCCAGGTTAATTTTTTTGGTGCAATTTCACCTGGTTTCAACTTTCCCAGGTTAATTTTTCGGATGACTTTTCGGATGGTTTTGACGGCTATTTGAACTCGGGTTTCCTTTTTTCCGCGAACGCGGCGATTGCCTCGAACAGGTCCGGGTTGGGTATCAGATAAGTCTGCCGCATCGCGGCGTACAGCATGCCGTCTTCCACTGTCCGGCCGCGGCCCCAGTTCAGGACCTCCTTGGTCGCCTGCACAGCCTGTGGCGAGTTGGCAGCAATCCGCTCGCCCATTGCCTGCGCCGACTCCCACAGTGCGTCCCTGTCTCATCGCACAGCGCGTTGATCAGGTGCATGGCAAGGGCCCGATCGGCACACACATCGTCGGTCGTATAGGCCAGTTCCCTGACAAACCCCTCGCCGATGATCGCCGCGAGCCTCTGCAGGCTGCCCAGGTCCGCGATCATGGCCACACGCGCCTCACGCAACGAAAAGACGACGTCCCGCGCCGCCAGGCGGATGTCACACGCCGCCGCAAGGTCCAGCCCGCCCCCGATGCAATAACCATGTATCGCGGCTATGACCGGCTTGGGACAGGACTCGGGGGCCGATCCCACGGCCTGAAAGCGACGAATGGTTCCGATAAAATCCTGCTTGGCCTTGCCGCCCCCCTCCCCCGTCATCAGGGCCGGCAACTCCGCGGACAGCCCCATCAGGTCGATGCCGGCGCAGAACGTCCCGCCATCGGCGGCCAGGACCACGGCGCGCGTGTCGGGGTCCTTGGATGCCTCGGCAAATACGCTGGGCAGTTCCCTCCAGAATGCCGCGCCCATGGCGTTCCGCTTTTCCGGATTCGCCATCACAATCCAAAAAACTCTGCCCCTCTTTTCCGTCCTGAAGACCTCGTATCCATCCGCCATTTTCGCCTCGCGTGATTGCCGACGGCCAAGTTCAACATTGTCATTGCGCACAGTCAAGGCCCGGGGTAACCTCGGCAAATCCACAGGAGGAGGACCTGCGATGGCACTGAACCTCGAAACCATCGGGAAGAGGATCGGCCCCATGACCAGGGTATATACATGGAGGGACGTGGTCCTGTACGCCCTGGGTGTCGGCGCCGGCTTTGACGAGCTGGAATACTGCTACGAGGACAGGCTGAAAGTGATACCCAGCTTTTCCGTTGGGAGCATTTTCGACTTCCTGGCAGCGGCCGGGCTGGATTCCGGCGCCAATCTCGCGGGCATTCTGCACGGCGAGCAGGACATCATCTTCCACGACACCATCCCTGTGGAGGGCACCCTGACCACCGAGGGCGCAATCACCCACATGTACGACAAGGGCGAGGGCAAAGGCGCCTTGGTGATCGCGGAGGCGGACACGTTCCACGACAACGGCCGGAAGCTGTTTACGAATATATTCACCCTGTTCTGCCGCCTGGACGGCGGATTCGGCGGCGAGCCCGCTCCCAAGGAGGATTTCCAGTTCCCTGAACGTGAACCCGATTTCGTGGAAAAGGCGGCCCCTCAGCCCGGCCAGCCCCTCCTGTACCGATTGTCCGGGGACGTGTTCCAGTTGCACGTGGACCCGGATTTCGCAAAGGCCAGCGGATTCGCAAAACCCATCATGCATGGCCTGTGCACGCACGGATACGCGTGCAGGGCAGTGATCAAGCATCTTTTCCCGGGAGAACCGGAACGTATCAGGAGATTCAGGACGCGCTTTTCAAAGGCACTGTACCCCGGCGTGCCCATAGAAACACGCATTTGGAAGGTGGAGGAAGGCCGCGCACTGTTCCGTGTCGTGAACGGCGAAACCGGGGAAGTCGTCATCGACCGCGGGATAGCGGAATGGCTGACACCCGAGGAACTGGCGCTTCGCGAACGCAGCAAGGGGATCCGGTTCGATGAGCGCGTCGCCATCGTGACCGGCGCTGGGGCGGGACTGGGACGGGCTTACGCGCTCGACCTCGCAAAACGCGGCGCCAAGGTGGTGGTAAACGACCTTGGGGGCGCCCGGGACGGCAGCGGCGAGGGTTCCACCAGGGTCGCTGACGAGGTGGTAAACGAGATAGTCGCGGCCGGCGGCGAGGCCGTGGCCAGCTATGACTCAGTGGCCACGGTCGAGGGAGGCGAGGCCATCGTGGCAAAGGCCATGGACACATGGGGCCGCGTGGACATCCTGATAAACAACGCGGGCATCCTGCGGGACGGCACCTTCGTCAAGATGACCCCTGAAAACTGGGAACAGGTCAAATCCGTGCACCTGGACGGCGCTTTCAACGTGACCCGCCCGGCCTTTGTGAAGATGAAGGAGGCGGGCTACGGACGCATCGTGGTGACGACATCGGCCGCGGGCCTGTTCGGCAACTTCGGACAGGCCAACTATTCGGCGGCCAAGATGGGACTGGTCGGCCTGATGAACAGCCTCGAAATCGAGGGCGCCAAATACGGCATTCAGGTAAACGCGGTGGCGCCGCTGGCGGGGACGCGTCTGACCGAGGACGTGCTGCCGGAGGACCTGTACGAAAGGACCAGGGTCGAATACGTCACGCCGCTGGTCCTGTACCTGTGTTCCGAAAAATGCGGGGACAGCGGCGGCATCTACACCGCTGGCATGGGCCACTTCGCGCGGGCGGCCGTGGTCCAGGGGCCTGGCGCCGTTGCCGCGGACGAGGGCGCGATCCCCACCGCGGAGGCCGTGGCGAAAAACATGAAGAAAATCGCTTCCATTGAAGGGGCCGGGGAATTCGCGAACGCCATGGAATCCCTCGCGCCCGCCATGGAGGCATTCAAACCAGGGAAGGAGGAATAACGATGGTCGGTATCACTTCCTTTGGCGGATACATCCCCAGGCTGCGCCTTGATCGCATGGCAATCTACGAGCACATGGGTTGGTTCGCGCCTGCCATCGTCATGGTGGCACAGGGCGAGAGGTCCTTCTGCAATCACGACGAGGACACCCTGACCATGGCCGTGGCAGCGGCCAGAGACTGCCTGAGAGGCATGGATAAATCAAAGGTGGATGCCCTCTATCTGGGTTCCACCACCATGCCCTTTGCAGACCGGCTCAACGCCGGCATCGTCAAGACCGCTCTCAATCTGCGTGACGCAATCGCGACCGCGGACTTTGCGTCTTCGCTGAGGTCGGGCACGACCGCCCTGATAGCGGCGATGGAGTCCGTGAAATCGGGCGACAAGCATCGTGTCCTGGTCACGGCCGCGGACAAGCGCGAAGCCAAATCCGCCTATTTTTATGAAATGTGGTTCGGAGACGGGGCCGCGTCCATGTTGGTGGGCGACGAGGGCGTGGTCGCCGAGTTTGTTGGAAGCCACACGGTTTCGTACGACTTTGTGGATCACTATCGGGGCGAAGGCCATAGATTCGACTATATGTGGGAAGAAAGATGGGTACGCGATGAGGGCTACTCGAAGATCATCCCCGAAACAATCAACGGGCTGTTTCAGAAAATGTCCATAACCATGGACGACGTGGATACCCTGGTTTTCCCCTGCTTTTTCAAGGCCGAGCACCGTAAAATCGCGAAGAAGCTGGGCGCAACCCCCGACAAGGTGGCGGACAACCTGCACGAGTCCTGCGGCGAAACCGGAGCGGCTCATGCCCTTGTCATGCTGTCGAGGGCCCTGGAAACGGCGAAACCCGGTGACCGTATCCTTGCGTGTGGATTCGGCCAGGGCTGTGACGCTCTGTACTTCCGGGTGACTGACGCCATCGCCGACCTGCCTGATAGGATCGGTGTCCAGGGCTGCCTGGACAACAAGGTAGTCACGAAGAATTATCCCAAGTTCCAAAAGTTCCGGGACCTGGTGCAGACCGAAATGGGGATAAGGGCCGAGGCCCCGACCCAGACGGCCATGACGGTCCTGTGGCGCAAGCGCCGGATGATATTGGGATTGGTTGGGGGCAAATGTCGCGAGTGCGGCACGCCCCAGTTCCCCAAGATGGATATCTGCGTGAATCCATCCTGCGGCGCCGTGGACAGTCAGGACGACTACGAGTTCTCGGACGTACCGGCCACGATCAAGAGTTTTACTGGCGACCTGTTGTCGGTCTCGGTGGATCCCCCGAACGTATACGGAATGGTCCAGTTCGACGGCGGCGGCCGGTTCATGGCCGACTTCACTGACTGCACCCACGAGGATGTCCGCGTGGGCCAGAAGGTGAACATGGTATTCAGGCGCAGATACCGTGACATTGAACGTGGATTTTCCGGCTACTTCTGGAAGGCGGTTCCCGACCCGACCTCCGGGCCGGTGGCGGCCGAAGGGCCTGAAATCCGGTTCGACGGCCAGGTGGCGGTTGTGACCGGGGCGGGCGCGGGCCTGGGCCGCACCTATGCGCTGGAGCTGGCAAAACGGGGCGCGAAGGTGGTGGTCAATGACCTGGGCGGCGCGCGGGACGGCACTGGTGAGTCGAAGAACGCGGCCGACGAGGTCGTGAAGGAGATCGTAGAAGCCGGCGGCGAGGCCGTGGCAAGCTACGACTCGGTGGCCACGCCCGAGGGCGGCGAGGCCATCGTGGCAAAGGCAATCGACACATGGGGACGGATCGATGTCCTCGTGAACAACGCCGGCATCCTGCGCGACGGCACCTTCGCCAAGATGACCCCCGAACAATGGAATCAAGTGCTGTCCGTGCATCTGGATGGGGCGATCAACGTGACCCGGCCCGCTTTCGCGAGGATGAAGGAGGCGGGATACGGGCGGATTGTGATGACTACGTCTGCTGCGGGCCTGTTCGGCAACTTCGGCCAGGCCAACTACTCGGCCGCCAAGATGGGCCTCGTGGGTCTGGTGAACACGCTGGAACTCGAGGGCGGCAAGTATGGGATCCACGTAAACGCAGTGGCGCCCCTGGCCACGACCCGGCTGACCACGGACATCCTGCCGGATGACCTTCAGGCGAAAACGCGGCCCGAATTCGTCACGCCGCTGGTAACGTACCTTTGCTCGCGCGGGTGCGCCGAGACCGGCCAGGTCTTCAACGCGGGCATGGGGCACTTCAGCCGCGTGGCCGTGATCCAGGGACCAGGCGCCGTTGCCGCGGATGAAGGCGTCGTACCCACGCCCGAGGCCGTACAAAGACACTGGGAAGAGATCAACAGCTTGGACGGGGCGGTTGAATTCGCAAACGCGACCGAGTCCTTGGGCCCGATGATGGAGGCATTCAAGCCGAAAAAGGAACCTACGGCCGACACCGGCGGGGGCGGCCTGACGGTCGCGGCGGTCTTTGAAAAGATGCCCCAGGCGTTCAAGGGCGACAAGGCGGCCGGAGTCGACGTGGTGTTCCAGTATCGCATCTCGGGACCGGGCGGCGGTGACTGGCATACGGTGATCAAGGACCAGTCATGCGAGGTCTTCGGGGGCGAGCACGCAAGCCCAACTACCACGATCATAATGGCCGACGAGGACTTCCTGGCCCTGATGGAGGGCAAGCTGAACGCCATGAAGGCATACACATCCGGCAAGCTGAAGATCGAGGGCGACCTCATGAAGTCCCAGCTTATCGAAAAGCTCTTCGAGTTTTGAGGAGGGAGTCATGGCTACCGGAATCAAGGACAAGGTCGCGATTATCGGGATGGGATGCTCGAAATTCGGCGAACGCTGGGACGCGGGCGCCGAGGAATTGATGGTGGAGGCATTCACCGAGTGCCTCAGCGACGCCGGCATCGAAAAAAAGGAAATCCAGGCGGCCTGGTTCGCCACATGCCTGGAAGAGATCAACGTGGGCAAGAGCGCCCTGCCGTTGTCCACGACCCTGCGGCTGCCCCTGATCCCCGTCACGCGGACCGAGAATTACTGCGCCAGCGGGACCGAGGCGTTCAGGGGCGCGGTCTACGCGGTCGCATCGGGGGCCTACGACACGTGCCTGGCCCT
>JAADHL010000258.1 GCA_013151875.1 Deltaproteobacteria bacterium | reverse complement strand
TACCCTGCCGTGAAAGCCTGTTAAGGCCGGCGAAGGAAGGCCGGGGACGGTCCAACGTCTTCCGGATCCGGGACCGAGTGTTTCCCCAACCGTTGTCGCTTTGCAACTGTACAATTGTACTAGAATGGCCGTTCGCCCAGTGGCTTCCCATGCAACAGGCGACGGCCCATTTTTCGGGCTTCCTAAATAGAGGAAAACTCGGGGGTCAGACCCCATTACACCAGGTCGATCCCTGGGAAGAAGTAGCCGATTTCTTCGGCGGCGGTTTCGGGGGCGTCCGATCCGTGGACGGCGTTGCGTTCGATGTCGGTGCCGAAGGCGCGGCGAATCGTGCCTTTGGGCGCCTCTTTCGAGTTGGTCGGGCCCATCATGTCGCGCCAGGTGGCTATGGCGTCCTCGCCCTGAAGAACCATGACAACTACCGGCCCTGATGTCATGAAGCGGCAAAGGTCCTTGAAGAAGGGCCGCTTCTTGTGCACCGCGTAAAAGCCCTTTGCCTGGTTCAGCGACAGCTTCAGAAACCGCATCGCCACGATTTCAAGAGGGGAGTCCTCTATAACGCTGATGACCTTGCCAGCGTTGCCAGCGGCCACGGTGTCGGGCTTGAGGATTGCCAGTGTGTTCTGTTTACTCATGCTTTACCTATCCGCTTTGCGAGGGTGATGCCGATCTCGGCCGGGGTTGGAGCCACATCGATGCCATGGTCCTTGAGGCACTCGATTTTTTCCTTCGCCGTACCCTTGCCGCCCGCGATGATCGCACCCGCGTGACCCATTCGCCGCCCGGGGGGCGCGGTCTGACCCGCAATGAACGCGATGACAGGCTTGTCCATCTGGTTCTTGATGAAGTCCGCGGCCTGCTCTTCCGCCTGGCCCCCGATCTCGCCCATCATGACGACCGACGTGGTTTCAGGGTCGTCCTGGAAGGCGGAAAGACAGTCGATGAAGTTGGTGCCCTGAATCGGGTCGCCACCGATGCCGATGCAGGTGCTCTGACCGATGCCCAGCTTGGTGAGCTGGTCAACGGCCTCGTAGGTCAGGGTCCCGGAACGCGAGATGACGCCCACATGCCCGGGCAGGTGGATGTGCCCCGGCATGATCCCGATCTTGGCCTGACCCGGGGTGATGACGCCGGGGCAGTTGGGGCCGACCAGGCGCACGCCCAACCTGTCCACCAGCGGTTTGATCGCCAGCATGTCCAGCACGGGCACGCCTTCGGTAATGCACACGACCAGCTTGATGCCCGCGTCCACCGCCTCGAGTATCGCGTCCTTGCAGAAAGGCGGCGGCACGAAGATGGCAGTTGCGGTGGCTTCGGTCTTTTGAACCGCATCGCGGACCGTGTTGAACACCGGGATCCCGTCCAGGTCCGTCCCGCCCTTGTTGGGCGTTACTCCGCCAACGACATTCGTGCCGTATGCGACCATCTGGCGGGTGTGGAAGGACCCGGCGCTGCCGGTGATGCCCTGGACCAGGACCCGCGCGTTTTTGTCTAGAAATATCGACATTTTCTTCTACCTCCAGTGCGCTCAGGCTTGAATCTCGCCCAGGCTAGCCTTCACCACCTTTTCCGCCGCCTCCGCCATGGTCTCGGCGGGTATGATGGCGAGACCGGATTTCGAGAGGATCTCTTTGCCCTTTTCGACGTTGGTTCCCTGCAGGCGGACGACCAGCGGCACGTTCAGATCAACCTCTTTCGCGGCCGCCACAACGCCGTCGGCGATGACGTCGCACTTCATGATCCCGCCGAAGATGTTGACCAGGATTGCCTTGACCTTGTCGGCCAGGATGATCTCGAAGGCCGCCTTGACCTTTTCGCGATCCGCGGACCCGCCGACGTCCAGAAAGTTCGCGGGATCGCCGCCGAAGTGCTTGATGATGTCCATCGTTGACATCGCCAGCCCCGCGCCGTTGACCAGGTTGCCGATGTCGCCGTCCAGCTTGACGTAGCTGAGGTCGAATTTTGACGCCTGGACCTCGGAAGGCTCCTCCTCGTCAAAGTCGCGAAGGCCCTGAATGTCCTTGTGGCGGAACAGGGCGTTGTCGTCGAAATTCATCTTGGCGTCCAGCGCCATCAGGTCGCCGCTCTCGGTGACGATAAGCGGATTGATTTCGACCAGGGAGGCGTCCTTTTCCACGAAGGCCTTGTACAGGCCGGTCATGAACTTCATGGCCTTTTTGGCAGTGTCGCCCTTCAGACCCAAGCCAAAGCATATGTTGCGGATATGGAACGGCTGGATCCCGACCGAGTAGTCCACGTACTCCTTCAGGATCTTTTCCGGGGTGTTGGCCGCGACCTCCTCGATCTCCATGCCGCCCTCCGTGGACGCCATGATGACTATTGTGCGCGTTTCGCGGTCCAGGACCATGCTCAGGTAGAGTTCACGGGCGATGGCCAGCCCCTCTTCCACGTAGACCTTCCGGACCAGCTTGCCCTCTGCACCGGTCTGGGGAGTGACCAGCGTCATGCCGAGGATCTTCGATGCGTTTTCATAGACCTCGTCGAGCGACCTGGACAGCTTGACGCCGCCTCCCTTGCCCCTGCCCCCCGCGTGGACCTGCGCCTTGACCACCCACACGTTGCCGCCCAGCTTCTGAGCCGCGGCGCGCGCGTCCTGCGGGGTAGTGGCCAGTTCGCCGTGCGGGACCTCGACCCCGTACTCACGGAATACGCCCTTGGCCTGGTATTCATGGATCTTCATCGCGATGCACCTCCAGTTTTGCCCGAATCCACCGCCCGTGAGACGCCGTCCGGCACCTGCACCTGCTCGACAATGGGGTCCGGGTTTATCAAACACCGGTTGTCAAACCCGCCCAGGGCAGGGCAGGGCTGGTGCGGCTTATAGCGCAGGAGGGCGCATAATGGTAGTGCAAAAGAATCAGTGGGTGCTTTTTTCCAGCAGTTCGACCGGGGGACCGAGTATCGCGGATGCGATGTCGGGATCCAGGATTACGGCAAGGAACAGGGCATTTCCGGGGCCCTTCAACGATATCTGGAAGTCCCTCACCGTCAAGACGGCATTTCGCACCAGGAGGTCGGCCGGCTTGATGGCAGCGTCAGTGATCGGGGGCCTGCGCGCCAGCCGGTCAGTGTCCCTTATGCGCGCGAATCCCTGTGTCGTGCCTTTCCAGAAGGAATCAACGGCGGTTTTCACATCCTTGACTTTTCCATCGGCCGCGTCGGCCACGAGCAGCGTTTCAGCCCCGAGTTTCGAAAACACAGCGGTCCCCCGACAGGCCCCTTTGGGGCACCATGGCGCGAGGTCGGGTTTCAGGAAATAGATGGATACATCGCCCCATGGGTTTGCCGCGGCCAGCGGGCGAAGGATGTCGGCATTGCGGGCGATGACGGTCGTCAAGGCCGGCCAACTGCCCTTGCGGACCATGCTGATTCTGTCCACGGCAGCATCGTTTCCAGCTATCAGCATTCCATCAACCGTGCCGACAAAGACCCTCCATTTTCCGCGTTTGACGGCGTGGCCGGATGCGTTCGAATGCTTCCACAGAACGTGACCGGGCGGATTTTCGACCTTGCCGCCCCTGCCTTCGCACAGCAGGACGGCGCCTGCTCCATCAATTACCGCCAAGGCGCATCCTGGGCCGAAACCATCAGGGTCAACGCCGTAGACGTCCTTGAGGCGGTCAGGCAGGGCCTTGCTGCCCTCCATCAGCACGAGCTGGATGAAGGACTCCGAAACGTCCTTCATGGCCCTCGAAAGCGTTGCGGCCGGAAACACGGCCAGCACTTCCGTTTGAGCGGGCAGCATCCGGGCGAACGGATCAAGGGCCTTCAACGGTCCCTTGCGAACCGGCAGGGGCGGCGGCGCCGTTCTGGGCGTTCTAATTACGTCTGAGCCCGAAGCCCGCGGACCCACCGGCGGGGCTGTTGGGTGTTTGCGGCCTTTAGAGCACGACACCCCGAAACAGAGCGATGCAGCTATCACCAGGGAAAAAAGCGCCCTGCTAGCTGGATGGCCTGAGTTTGTCATCATACCTCCTGGGTTCTCTGGGGATCTTGAGTTTTCCGGCCTCACTCGATTGGATCCTCGAATCGTTGAACGATGGGCAGGCGGCGTCCCGGACCGAATGCCTTGGCGGTCACCTTGATGGCCACCGGGGCCTGGCGCCTCTTGAACTCGCTGTAACTGATCATGCCCACCACCTGGCCGACAATGTCCCGATCGAAACCTTTGTCAGCGATTTCCCAGGCGTTGAGTCCGTCCTCGACGTATGCCTCGACAATCGGGTCCAGAAGAGGGTAGGGCGGCAGACTGTCCTCGTCCTTCTGGTCCGGCGCAAGCTCTGCGGACGGCGGCCTGGTCAGGATGCCCTCGGGTATGACCGCGCCTTCCCTGTTGAGTTCGCGCGCGACGTCGTAGACCTTTTTCTTGGACAGGTCCCCGATCACGGCGAGGCCGCCCACCATGTCGCCGTAAAGGGTGCAATAGCCAACCGCCAATTCGGATTTGTTTCCCGTATTCAGCACGAGGGCCCCGGTATCGTTGGAAACGGCCATGAGCAGGGTGCCTCGAATGCGGGCCTGGAGATTCTCGAGGGTTATTTCCCTGACGCCGCCACCCAGAGCGCCCTTCAGCGATGCAACATGGCGTTCAAGAATTGCGTCGATCGGTATCTCGTCGAACCGAATGCCAAGGTTCGTGGCCAGACGGGCGGCGTCGGAACGTGTTCCATGACTGGAATACCGTGACGGCATGCTGACCGCCCGTACTTTTTCAGGGCCGAGCGCCTTGACGGCCAGAGCAACAGTAACGGCCGAATCTATGCCGCCGCTCAAACCAACCACCACGGATCCGATGCCCAACTTTCCGCAGAAGTCCCTGATTCCCAGACATATTGCGTCTATCAGCTTTTGCTCGGCTGGTGTCTGAAGTTCGACAGTGAACGTTTTTGACTCAGATTGAGACGGTCCTGAATCTGATCCGGAACCAAGGTCGACCGCGAAAACATCCTCCTCGAATGCCTTTCCAAGCGCGACCAGCCTGGAGTCACGCGAAATCACGAAGGATTCACCATCGAACACCAGGCCGTCATTTCCGCCTATGGAGTTGGCATAGACAACGGGGACATGGAACCTGGAGGAAATCCTGCGCGCCAACATCAAGCGTGTTTCAAGTTTGTCCTGGACGAACGGAGAGGCTGATACATTGACGATGACATCCGGATCCTGGGAAACCAGGGCATCAATCGGGTCCTCGGTGTAGGGTGCGCGCGTCCAAACGGATTTATCATTCCAGATGTCCTCGCAGATGGTCACGCCGATCCGTCCAAAGGGCAGATCCACGGCCGTAGGCCTGGGACCGGGATCGAAATACCGTCCTTCATCGAAAACATCATAGGTGGGAAGCAGGACCTTGCGGTGAATGCCCTTGATTGCTCGGCCGTACATCACGGCAGCAGCGTTATAAAGGCCCTTGGTCCCGGAATCCTGGTGAGGCTGTACGTAGCCCACAATGAGAGCTGGTCCGTCAACGTGCCTCAAAATGCTGTCCAGGCAATTCAGGTTGGCCTCGATAAAGCTGGAACGTTCAACAAGGTCCATGGGGGGATAACCGGTGACAA
>JAADHL010000144.1 GCA_013151875.1 Deltaproteobacteria bacterium | reverse complement strand
CAATGGCCGGCGTGCCCCCCGGCACTGTAAAAGTCAAGGTCCTGGCGCCCGACTACCATCCGCTGGAAACCGAGGTCGAAATCAAGAAAGGCATGGTGGCTGACGTGGTCTTTCGCGTGGAGTTGCTGGCCAAGTCGCCATACATGACCGTGGTCAGGGGCAGGCGCGAACAGGAAGTGGTTGCGCGCTATACCGTTTCGCAGCGTGAAATGACCACTGTGCCCGGGTCATTCGGCGATCCGGCGCGGGTGGTCCAGAACCTGCCGGGCGTGGCCCGATCACCGTACACCCTCGGCCTGCTGCTGGTCCGCGGGTCCTATCCCCAGGATTCGAACGTGTACCTCGACGGGGTGCGGATTCCCCTGCTCTATCACTTCATGGGCGGCCCGTCGGTGCTCAACCCGGAGTTTTTGGAGCGCATCGACTTTTATCCCGGAAACTTCGGCGTGAAGTTCGGCAGGACCGGGGGCGGCATAATCGACGTCGAAACATCATCAGGAACCCCCGAAATCTGGAACGGAATGATCGACGTGAACCTGTTCTTCGCCAGTGGATTCGTGGAGGTCCCCCTGACGGACAAGGTGTCCCTGAAGCTGGGTCTGCGCCGTTCCTATTACGACCTGATCATCCCATTGATCCAGAAGGCGGCGGGCGCGACCGGAACAACCGTGGTTCCCGTATATTACGACTACCAGGCCCGTCTGGACGTGGACCTGGACAACGACGATCACCTGCATGTGATGTTTTTCGGTTCGGACGACCAGTTCGACCTCGCGTCAGGCGAAAAAGATGCCCCTGACGCCATCGATCTTTCCACCCAGACCAGCTTTCACAGGGTCATGGCAAAGCACCTGCTGCACATCACGCCGAATCTCACGTCCACCATGGTCCCGTACGTGGGTTACGACATCATGAGCTTCGATTTCGGTCTGGGATCGATGAACTTTCGCACCTGGAGCGCCGGCATCAAGGAAGACCTCGACTGGCGGGTTCACCCCAGGCTCACGTTGCGCCCGGGCCTCGACTTTGTGTGGCAGAGATCCACCTACAAGGCGTTTTTCCCCGCGATCCAGAACTACACGATCCCGGGGCAGTCGATCGGCACGCGGCTTGGCGGACCGCCGACGACCTTCGACCAGTCCGGCGAAAAGCAGGAGATAAATCAGGTCGTTCAGGGCTTTGGGCTGGGCCTGTATCTGGAGGCGTTGTGGACCCCGGTTGACAGGCTCAAGCTGATCCCCGGCGTGCGTTTCGACTCATATTTCTACATGGGCCGAAGGCGCTATTCGGGCGATCCCAGGTTGACAATCCGGGTGGACGTCGGCGGCGGAGTGACATTGAAGGGGGGCGCCGGCCTGTTTCACCAGCTTCCGGCAGAGTACATGCTGGACCCGGAATACGGTAATCCGGACCTGAAACTCGAATGGTCCGAACAGTATTCACTGGGCGTCGAATGGAGATTTCTGGAGGTCTGGTTGCTGGACATCCAGGGCTTCTACGTCCGCTGGCATGACCGGGCGATCTCCACCGACAAAGGCTCGGTATCGAACGGCGTGTTCAGCAACGACATCTACTCGAACGCCGGCTGGGGCAGATCGTACGGAATGGAGTTCCTTTTCCGTCATGACGTGACCGATTTTTTCTATGGATGGATCGCATACACCCTGTCGAGGTCCGAGACCATCCCCTACGAGGGGTGGCCGTTGTCCCTTTCGAGCTTTGACCAGACCCATATCCTGACCCTGGTGGCCAGCTTCAACGTCGGCCGAGGTTGGGAAATAGGCACCCGGTTCCGCCTGGTATCCGGCAATCCGCGAACGCCCGTGGAACAGGGAACCTTCGTGGGCTTTTCGGGAAGCTACAATCCACTGAGGGGCAGGCTGAATTCGGACAGAAATCCGCTGTTCCATCAGTTGGACCTGAGGATCGAAAAGACATGGAAGCTGAAATATGGAACTTTTTCCATGTATCTGGACATCCAGAACATCTACTACGCGAAGAACGTGGAGTTCACGATCTACGACTATCGATACCGTAACGCGTACGAGATTCCAGGGCTGACCATACTTCCCACCCTGGGTCTCAAGGGACGTTTCTGATGAACGGCGTTGTGAAAACGGTCCTGCTGGCTGTCGCGACCACGGCGGTGGCAGGGTGCGACATGAGTTTCGACGACCCCTCCATGGTTCAGGACCTGCGCATCCTCGGTCTAAAGGCGGACCCGCCCGAATTCCTGGGCGCGGACTACGCCGACCTGGACAGGGACGTGCGTATTTCAGTGCTGCTGGCGGACCCGCTGAACGAAGGCAAGGGCGGCCTTGAATGTCTGTTGCGGGCCTGCGTCCTGTCTAACGACTACCGATGCGACGACAACGATTCGACCGTGGTGCTGGCAAAGCAACCGTGCGTCGACGGCTCGAACACCTTCCAGGTGACCGTCCCGGCCGACCTTATTCTCGCCACCAGGAACGCGGATCCCTCGTGGATGGCCATCGAGGCGGGCATAGCGCAGGCGATTGACCAGGGTGTTCCGCCCGAAATCGCGGAACTGGGCAAATCGCTTTATTCGGGCGTTGCGGTCTGGGTCGAAATAGTGGTGTCCGGGGGCGACCACGAACTGCGCGGCCTGCAATCGGTGATTTTTTCACCGGAAAACCCTAAGGGACGGACCGCGAACACGAACCCAACCATCGCGGGAGTCCGCCTGAACGGTCAGGTCGGGGGCACAGTGACCGAAATCCCGTTTTCGCCGGGGGAATCCATCCGCGTGGAAGTGCTGAAGACCTGGGATTCGAAGGAAACCTTCCTGCTGCCGACATACGATCCGCCCGGGGGCGTCGCAACCGTGGATGAATACATGACATTCGCGTTCTACGCCGACGCGGGGGACTTTTCGCCGGACACGACCACGGACAAGCCGCCCAACATCTTCAACGCCGATCCCGAAGCCGAGCAGAAGCCGGTGGATCTGTGGAGCACCTGGACGGCGCCCGCGGCGGATGAGGTTCCCGCGGACGGCGTGCGTTTCTGGTTCGTGCTCATCGATGGACGCGGCGGCACTGACTGGATTACAATGAAAGGCGTCATGAAGGACGCAACAATGGATGTTCCTCTGACAGTACCGACCGTTCCTTGACTTCTGACAATGTTTGGTCGTAACCGTGTTGACAGGGCTGTAGCCGTTGGCCTACATCCTTCCTTGGTAGGCGACGTCCGATGCCGGTTCGGCCGGACGATCAAGTTTGTCAATTGTTGATATGCAGGGAGGTTCCCCAATGGCAACGGTCACCCTGGGCGGAAAGGACGTTGAGATCGATGAAGATGGATTCATCCAGGATCCCAACGAATGGAACGAGGATGTGGCGCTGGACCTCGCAAAGACCGAGGGCGTGGAAGAGATGGGCGAGGACCACTGGAAACTGGTCCACTACCTCCGGGACTATTACCTGAAATTCGGCATCGCCCCGATGATCCGCAAGCTGTGCAAGGAAAACGGCTTCAGCCTGAAGTACGTCTACGAGATGTTCCCCAGCGGACCAGCGAAGGGCGCTTGCAAGGTCGCCGGACTTCCGAAGCCGACCGGCTGCGTCTAGGCCGAATCGCCGGCTTGCTTCAACCGTCTTGCACCCTGCGCTGCTCACGTTAGCGATGCCGGCGCTGTGCTGCTCGGGCGCAATCCAGGCAAACCCGCACGCTGATCCTTTTGGCCCCGACTGCGTCAACCCTCCGATCCGGCCCGTCTTTGTTCATACGTTCATTATGAGGACTGCCAGCGTAAACGGCAGGGGAAGCCCGTCCGAATTTCACGCAAGCGCGGTAGCGCCACGGGCAAAGTTCAACGGCAAGCAACGCGAGTCCGTACTCGTCGTTGCGTGCCTGCACCAAATAGCAGAAACAGGTAGACTCAGCCCATGAACGCACCCTTTCCCAGGTTGGTTGTCGCCGGGACCGGGGGCGACTCCGGCAAGACGCTGATTGCGCTGTCGATTGCCCGCGCGGCGCGTTCCGCCGGCCTTCACCCGACAGCGTTCAAAAAGGGACCAGACTACATCGACGCCGCATGGCTCGGCTGGGCCGCCGGGATCCAGGCCCGCAACCTGGACACGTTCCTGATGGGCGAGGACGCTGTTCGTGATTCCTTTTTTGCCCATGGGGCGCCTGAGGGCATGAACGTCATCGAGGGCAACCGTGGACTCTTCGACGGCATGGACGCGGCCGGGACCCACAGCACCGCGTCACTGGCCCGAATCCTCGATGCTCCGGTCATCCTGATAGTCCCCGTGACCAAGGTCACGGCGTCGATTGCCGCGGTGGTGCACGGCTTCGCCACGCTGGAGTCCGACATCCGTATTGCGGGGGTGGTCCTGAACAGGGTGGGAAGCGCCCGCCAGGAACGCGTGATTCGCGAGGCCGTTGCCGAACGCACCGGCATACCCGTGCTGGGGGCCGTGCCCAGGTTGAAAAAACAAGGCATCCTGCCCGAAAGGCACCTGGGACTGGTGCCCCTGCACGAACGCAATGACCTTGATCGGCTTGACAAGGCTATCGAAGAAGTCACCGGCCACCTCGACATTGAGGGCCTGTTCGAACTGGCGCGTTCGGCGCCCCCGATGGATCGCGCACAGCCAGACGCCGGTGGTCAACGGGATTCATCGGGGGACAGGTCAGGATCGGCCCGTATCGGCGTGTTCAGGGACGCTGCCTTCTCGTTCTATTTCCCTGAGAACCTGGAGGCCCTTGAATCCGCGGGAGCCGAGCTGGTCTTTCTGTCACCCCTGACCGACCAGCGCCTGCCTCCTCGGCTCGACGCGCTGTACCTGGGCGTGGGATTCCCCGAGACGCACGCCGAACGTCTGGCCGCCAACACCTCCATGATGGCCTCCGTGCGTGAAGCCGCGCGCGTTGGCCTGCCCATCTACGCCGAGTGCGGCGGCCTGATGTACCTGTCCAGGTCCATCACTTGGCAAGGCCGCTCGTTCCCCATGGCCGCGGTCCTCGACATCGAGATCGAGGTCCGGGACCGGCCGCAGGGTCATGGCTACGCAGAGGTCGTGGTGGACGGCGCGAACCCCTTTTTCGATGAAGGAACCAGGCTGAAGGGCCACGAGTTCCACTATTCAACGATCAGGCCGGCGGACCCCAGCCTGGCCCTGTCGCTGAAAGTGCTTCGAGGCCACGGTTGCGTGCGGGGCCGATGCGGAATCGTTGACCAAAACGTCTTCGCCACGTATGTCCACATCCACGCGTTGGGCGAGCCTGACTGGGCAAAGGCGATGGTAAAGGCCGGCTTAAAGCAGCGCCTTGGAAAGGTCCCTGTGGGGTGAGGGGATCACTTCTGATCGCAGCAGGAATCCGGAATTGATGGCCGAAATCCCGCCGGCGACCGCGGCCTCGACCATGTCCAGTTCCCCGGTCAGCGTGACGAACGCCTTGCCGCCCAGGCCCGTGCCCAGGCGTATCTCGATCAGGTCGATCTCGGCCGCCTTGCACGCGGCATCGGCGGCCACGATCGTGGTGGCCACGGAAAACGTCTCGATGACCCCTACGGCCCCCATGTCATGAATGTCCGTTGCGGCTATGA
>JAADHL010000053.1:8296-8913 GCA_013151875.1 Deltaproteobacteria bacterium | reverse complement strand
GTTGAAAGTCTGAAAGACGAAACCCACCTGCAAGCGGCGCATTTCCGCGCGTTCGGCTGGTGTAAGGTCGTACAGACGGACCCCATCCAGCAGCACCTCGCCGGATGTGGGCTGCAGCATGGCGCCGAGGGTGAAAAGCAGGGTGCTCTTGCCGCTGCCGCTTGGTCCAGTGATCACGACGAACTCACGCTCCTTTATTTCCAGATTCACGTCCTGAAGCGCGCCTACCGAGTGCCCGTCGCGGCCCCGATATACCTTGGATACGTTTTTGACTTTGATCATGATTAAACCTCACGCAGGACTACGCTGGGATCGAGACGGGCCGCCCTGAAGGCGGGGATCGCGGAGGCCGCCAGGCTTACTGCGATCCCGATGCCCACCAATGGGGCCAGGAGCCCTGGCTGGACCGGTACGCTCATTTCAAGGAACCGACCCGCGAACCAGTTCGTCAGTGGATGACCGAGCAGGTATCCCGCAACCGCGCCAAGCCCGCCCACGAGTCCAGCGCGCGCGACAAACATCAGCATTACGGTCATGGGCCTGGTCCCAAGGGCCATCAGGAGCCCGATCTCTCGGGACTGCCTGCGGGCCTGTGAAGCCACCAGGAGTCCGATGAT
>JAADHL010000053.1:2573-8181 GCA_013151875.1 Deltaproteobacteria bacterium | reverse complement strand
GGGAATGATGTCCTCCACCTGGGAAGCCAGTGTGGGTACATCCACCTTGCACCAGCACCCCCCCAGTCGAAGAGCGTTCACGGCGTGGGGTTGGTTCAGGACCCGTTGCCCCGTGGCCAACGCTGTGAATACGCCAACATCCAGCCCGTCCGGCGGGGTCGTCGTCACTTGGCTTACAGCCAGCGGAACCCGGTTCAGTTCCAGCGTGTCCCCGGCGCCGATGCCGAGCCGCTTGCCTGCCTCATTTCCAAGCATTGCCTTGCCGGCCGGCACTCTGGAAAAGGCCGCTCTCCCCCGCCAGTTCCGCTCGCCCACGGAGATCAGATCGTTGCCGTCCACCGCCACGTTGCCGTAAAGGCGCGCCTGGATGGACTTGATATGCCGGCCGATAGCGGAGGAACGGATCTGATCCGGCGTCGAGTCCGGCATTGTTTCGGACCCGTAACGCATCGAGTAAAAGTCGGTCAGGTTGGTGCCCGCGGGGACAACCAGCATGTTTTTACCGAGATGGTGCGCCAGATCGTGAACCTGTCCCTCGGCCGAGGCGCTGACGGACCGTTGTACGGTCAGCGTCGCAACCGACACCGCCACCACAACCACCCCAAGAACGGCTTCGACCCAGTGGGCCCTGAGACCGGACAACCAGAGTTTCCACATGACAACCTCGCGAAAATGGGGCCATCCGTGAATCAGGTTTCCCGGGATGCCCGTGGTCCATAAAAGCAAGGGCCGTACCTGTGGGCCGGCTTTTACGTCAATTGTGGCGCAGCACAGCGTTGATAGGGGCACCCATGATTGATATTTTTTTGTTCACGCGTCCGTGGCGCGGGGCAAATGAACGATATCCGACATTGTATGGTTGATATTGTTCAGATTCAGCCCGGATTATGAATGATGCGGGTTAGTGGCAGGCGGCGGAATCAACGACCTGCATTCCGCAGGCGCAGTCGGGCGTCTTTTCCCGATCGCACGCGCACACCTCCGCCAGCAGGTCGCACGAGCAGACCTCGGACCTGTCCAGCGTTTCCTTGAGTTGATCCAGTGACATCCGCCCCTCGAACCTGACCCGGTTCACAAGCGTGGTAGGAGTGGCCGTAACGCCGACGGAATGGGCTATCTGGATGTTTCTTGCGAGAGCTCTGCCCGTGCTTTCGGCATTCAGGCAGGAGTCAAACGAGGCCCTGTCAGCGCCAAGACCGACGGCAATGTCCGTCAGGTCTTCCGTACGTGGGTTGCCCTGGCCTTCGAAGGCCCGTTTTGCAAACTCCCAGAAGACACCGGCCCTTTGGGCGCAGATCGCGGCCCTGGCCACCCGGCAGGCATCCTCGTGCACGGTGTCGGCCACGAACTGGTTGCACGACGCATCCAGAGGAAACTGGACGAACCTGACGCGGATGCGCAAGCCCCCTTCATCTTCAAAAAGGGCCGCAATCGTTTCGTGCATCGCGGCGCAGAACGGACAATCAAAATCTGAAAACTCCACGAGCGTGGTCGGCGCGTCCGGGCTTCCAATGGACGGGACCGTCTCGGGGATTTCAAGAGCGGCCCAGGTATTGTCGCCCAGGGGGGTTGAACGTGGTTTTTTCGAAGCAGCCCTGACGGCTGCATCTTCCAGTTGACGGGAAAGAACGGCCTGGTACGCGTAAGCGGCCGGCGCAAGCGCGCCGACGAAGACTCCCGCAAAGACCGCCAAACAACCAGTTACGGCCACTGCCGACGGCCTTCGGAGCCCTGGCCATGCCCAGACAAGCCCGGTGATCAGGATGCCCAGGTTTACGCAATACAGTGAAACGCAGAAGGCGCACCAGCGCCCGGCCTCGACAAGGATCGACGCCAGCCAGGCCGAGTAACCCAGGCTGACCACAGAGAGCGCCACGAGGGCCGTTGGGGCCCAGACGAACGATCTTGGAATCGAAGGAGTCCGGCCCCGTCCCGCCATCCATGCCAGCAGGGCCATGACCGCAACGCCCAGGTAGAAGGCGCCGCCAAGCAGAGAAATCGGCAACCCAAGCAACTCGGAAGCAGGGTTCGAATGAGCTGCTGAGCAGTCGGAACCCGCGATGGCAGCGCAGAGTCCCCCGTTTGCGCCGTCGCGAATCTGGAAGGCCACGTGATCAATGGTCGACATGGCCGACACGACCACTCCCACGGCGCATAGAGCGATAACCAGCGCCGGCAGTCCGGTCCCTTTTCGCATCGGCAGGCGCTTCATCTGTTTCACCTCCATGGACGCCATGTTCCCAGCAACGTACGTGCCACATTGCCGCACAAGAGGCGGTCTTGGGGTCGGCGCCGCGAAAACAGCCCTATTGTAAGGTTATGCCAAGTCGTGAGCTCGGGCATTCTTGCCATTATTTGGACAATATTACACAGAACAGGACAGATCGAAATTCCGAAAAAGATCCCCAATGGCTCCCCGGCGCCCAGTTATGGCTCGTGGCACATCCATTGCAGAACAATAAGCCGAATGGGCCGTGAAGTTTCAAGCGGTCCGATGGAGTGAATCATGAAAAACATCTTATCAATATCGGCGGTCGTAATGTTGCTGTCCCTGGGGTGCGCCATGTCGTCTCAAACCGTGAGGCTCGACGATCGGAGTGTAAAGGGGCATGTCGAACAGGCCCATCAACATCGCCTCAAGGCCAAAGAACATCGTGACCAGTACAGCCCCAGGGCGCGACTGGAAAGCGACTCCCTCGAACTGGATCAGGTCAGGTACACGCCCGAGGTCTACAACCCGACACAATGGCATCGCCACGAAGCAGATCGCGAACTTGACCTGGCCAGGCAGCACGAGGAGGCGGCCGGGGAACTGGCCCGGTTCGAGGAAGACGAGTGTCGCCTGTTTCCGCCAAAGACCCGCGGACAATGTCCTCTGTTGGGGTCCGTGAAATCGGTCGAATCCATCAAGAATGGAGTCAGAGTCGAACTTTATGACGGTATTTCCCAGGATGCGGTTCTGGCCCATTCACGCTGTCATATCGCGTTTGGAATGGAAAAGGGGCGAGAAGGCATGCCTGGTTGTCCCCTGTACGTCAAGGGTGTCCAGGGTTCAAAATCGGCCGACGGACACGCCCTGGAGTTTACAGGAGAAACCCCTGAAACCGTGAAGGAAATCAGGTCGCGTTTTGCCGGACATGTGGGAGGTGGTTACGATGATCATTGAAAATATTCAAAAGGTGTTCCTCGTTCTGCTGATTGGACAGGCGGGATGCGCGGCGACAATGGGGCAGCGGGCGGACAGAGATGATCCGGGCCACCGCCCCTACGTTCTGGAAGGGCAGAGCGTGGACGGTTATCAGACAGTGCTGATCAAAGCGCCCTCGTGGGTGACGGTCACCGATACCGGCGGATTGGATGACGAAAGCGTGGGTCTGGGGCGTGTCGTAACGCCGAACGAACGCGGCTACGTTGTGTTGAAGGTCAAAAAGGCGACCGCGGTACTCATCCGACAGCATGCAACGCAACATGAATCCGAAATAGAGGACCTGATCAGGTTTGAGGGTCAAGAGTGCTCGACGATTCCCGGAAAGCAAAGGGCGCTTTGTCCCCTTATCGGCTCGGTCGAATCGGTGACACCCATTGATGGGGGCGCCCGGGTCGAGTTCAAGGAATGGGTATCCTTGGACAAGGTGTTGGCCCATTCTCTGTGTCACGTGTCGTTCGGCGCCAGGACGGGCGAGCGCGGGATGCCGGGTTGTCCCCTGTATGTGCCAGGCGTCCATGTCAGTAAATCCGCTTTCGGGCACGCCCTGGAGATCACGGACGACAACAAGGACCTGGCCAGGGAAATCAGAAGACGGCTGTTCCTGGTTTTCGGGAAGTGACCCCTTTTTAAAGAACAATATTCTACACCTCATGTGGAATATCTTCCACATGCTTTATGCGTCCTGAGTCCATTTGGGGTAAATAACGTATGATGTCAAGATGTTCTAGTTTGGCACGTTTGGTGCTTTATGTGAGTGTCGGACACTGGATATGCCGGCGTCCAGCGAGACCTCGGAAAGGAGAGTCGCCATGAAAAGAACCATGAAAAGAACAATTGAAATCATTACCTTGATTGCCGTTTCAGGGGTGATGTTCGTGACGTCATGCGCCACGACCGCAACGGGATCGAGACCCGATGACATGAGCTATGATGAGCACCTTGCAGCCGCGGAGCTGGAAAAAGAAAAGGCCAAGGTGCAGGCGGACAAATACGACCCAAAGGCCGTGTACACAACCCCGGACTGGAGACAGGGCGGAATTGGCCAGTACAACCCCACGGGAAAGTATCTGGTGGAGGCTAAACAACACCTGGAGCATGCAAAACAACACGAGGCGGCCGCGACGCAGTTGAAGGCATTCGAGGAACAGGAATGCGGCCTCTTCCCGCCCCAGACACGCAGCAAGTGCCCGCTCATTGGAACAGTGGAATCGGTGGAGCCGATCGATGGAGGCGTGGCGATCCATTTGAAGGAAGGGGTTTCGCTGGATGCGGTCGAGGCCCATTCCCGCTGTCACGTGGCCTTTGGAAACAAGTATGGAAGGAAAGGGATGTCAGGTTGCCCGCTGTACCTGAAGGACATAACGGTTTCAAAGTCGCCCGACGGCAAGGTGCTCAGGATCACATCCAGCGATGCGGACGTGGTGGAAAGCATCAGAAAGCGCGCCGAGGCGCACGTGGGCCTGGAGGACGAGACGTGCCACGCACAGGAGAATCACGATGAACAATGACGATATGCATCCTACGGATTCGCCCGACATCGATCCGGTGTGCGGAATGGAAGTTGCGCCAGGCAGCCGGTGGAGCCATGAGCACAAAGGCGTGACCTACCGGTTCTGCAGTGAACACTGCCTTGAAAAGTTCATGGGTGATCCCCAGGCTGTTCTGGCCCCTGCGGATGAGGGGGTTCAGGAAGCCTCCTCCGGGACCTATACCTGCCCGATGCACCCCGAGGTGATCCAGGAAGGACCCGGCGCGTGTCCGAAGTGCGGCATGGCGCTTGAACCAGTGATCGCGAAACAGGAAGAGGACGACTCGGAACTACGCGACATGACCCGGCGTTTCAAGGTCGCCACGGTCCTGTCGGTCCCTTTGTTCGTGCTGGCCATGGTCGCGGACCTCGCCCCTTCCTGGCTGCCGGATTGGCTGTCCATGTCAATGGTCCAGTGGATCGAGTTAGTGCTGGCCACGCCTGTAGTCCTTTGGGCGGGCTGGCCCTTCTTTGTGCGCGGCTGGCGGTCCGTGGTCACCTGGAACCTGAACATGTTCACGCTGATCGGCCTGGGAGTTTCGGTGGCCTGGGTGTACAGTCTGGTCGCGCTGCTGTTGCCGGGCCTTTTCCCCGAAATCATGCGGCACGCGGACGGCACAGTGCCCGTCTATTTCGAGGCCGCGGCCGTGATTACTGCCCTGGTCCTGCTGGGTCAGGTCCTGGAGATCCGGGCCCGCAGCCGCACCAGCGCGGCCCTGAAACTGCTGCTTGGTCTGGCGCCGAACACGGCCCGCATAGTTCGCGAGGACGGCTCCGAAGAGGACATACCTCTTGAAAAAGTGCGCCCTGGTGACGTCCTGAGGGTCAGGCCTGGAGAGAAGGTGCCCGTGGACGGCGAAGTAATCGAAGGC
>JAADHL010000053.1:0-2560 GCA_013151875.1 Deltaproteobacteria bacterium | reverse complement strand
TGACGAGTCCATGGTCACGGGCGAGCCGACTCCGGTTGGAAAATCCGTGGGCGACCGCGTGATCGGGGCTACGGTCAACGGCACCGGTGCGCTGTTGATGCGCGCCGACAAGGTAGGTTCGGACACGTTGCGGGCAAGGATCGTCCAGATGGTGTCCGATGCCCAGAGATCGCGCGCGCCCATCCAGAAGACGGCTGACGTGGTAGCGTCCTGGTTCGTCCCCGCCGTGGTGGGCGCCTCGATCCTGACGTTTTTCGCGTGGTTCATCTGGGGCCCACAGCCGGTCCTTGCCCATGCGATCGTGAATGCGGTCGCGGTCCTCATCATTGCCTGCCCCTGCGCCCTGGGCCTTGCCACGCCCATTTCGATCATGGTCGGTACCGGCCGGGGCGCCCTGGAAGGGGTGCTGATAAGAAACGCCGAGGCCCTTGAGATCATGGAAAAGGTGGATGTCCTGGTCGTGGACAAGACCGGGACCCTGACCGAGGGCAGACCCGCCCTGGTACAGGTTTCCACCTTGGGAAATCTAGCCGAAAAGGAGGCGCTGGGCCTGGCAGCCGCCCTCGAACGCGCCAGCGAGCACCCCTTGGCCGAGGCGATCGTGAGGGGAGCAAAGGAAAAGGGTATCGAACTCGAGTCCNNNNACCGACTTCCAGTCGATAACCGGCAAGGGAGTAACCGGCAAGGTCGGCGACCATCTGGTGGCCCTGGGGAACATCCATCTGCTGGAGGACCTCGGTATTCATCCAGGGGACCTTTCATCCCGGGCGGATCAACAGCGGACCCTGGGCCAGACCGTCATGTTCCTGGCAGTCGACGGGAAGGCGGCGGGCCTGCTGGGGGTCGCTGACCCGATCAAGGAATCGACCCCGGAAGCCGTCAAGGACCTGCACGCCGAGGGCATCCAGGTAGTGATGCTGACAGGTGACAGCCGCAAGACCGCCGAAGTCGTGGCTGCCCGCCTGAACATTGATCGGGTGCAGGCCGAGGTCCTGCCGGACCAGAAGGCGGATGAGATACGAAAGCTCCAGGCGGAAGGTCACGTGGTGGCCATGGCAGGCGACGGCATCAACGACGCCCCAGCCCTGGCCCTTGCCCACGTCGGCATCGCAATGGGAACGGGCACGGACGTGGCCATGGAGAGCGCGGGCGTGACCCTGGTAAAAGGGGACCTGCGCGGCATCGTACGCGCCAGGCGACTGAGCCGCGCCACCATGCGCAACATCAGGCAGAACCTGCTGTTCGCCTTCGGGTACAACACCCTGGGCGTGCCCATCGCGGCGGGTGTCTTGTATCCTTTCTTCGGCCTGCTGCTCAGCCCCATGATCGCAGCCGCGGCAATGAGCTTCAGCTCCGTCTCGGTCATCACGAACGCATTGAGGCTTCGTAATGAAAGTATGTAGAACCGAACAAATCGGACCACAAACGGGCGCCCGGACGCCTCCCGCCATAAATCCTCGCAGTGCATTACCCCCTTCCGGGTTTCCCGGTCGCGGCTTTGTTCCGCGGCCGGGACGCCCCTCCCGCCATTTCCTGAACCCATAGCAGTCGCGGTGAAACCGAAAGATACTGCGGCCAATCAAGGTGCTGGACGAGTGATCCGCATGACGAGACCGAGGCTCATGTCCTGCCCGCCTGGTCCCTGGGACCAAGCCCACCCGAAGGCGTACACATTCCCGCTGTCCGGGTCCACGACCACGTCTTCCAGGCTCGTGCGATCCAGGTTAGGGTCGCATGTCTCGTAGGCGGTGAATTCCATGTAATTGTTGAACTCGTAGGTTCCCGCGCCCGTCATCACCGCGTGCAGGTAGAACGGGATCTTGCAGTTGGGGGTTTCAGTATACTTCACGCCCACCATGTGTACCCCTGATTCCGGGTCCACCCAGACAGACAGGATGTCGTTCGAGATGCCGAAGCCGGAGTCCGCGGGAAGATCGATTTCCGGGAAAATCTGCTGCCAGCCTGCGACCGGGCCGGTGAAGTGATATACGGTTGCCCTGTCGCCGACTGCCCACACATCCGCGTTTCCGATCCCGTGCACATCGTTGAGACCCGCCGGGCCCAGTTTTTCCACAGGTACCTTCAGGTCGTAGGGCCCATTGTCATAGAACGCCGCGCCCTTGAACTCGATGCCGCCGCATTCCTTCAAGTCGTTGCCGTCCCAGGCTGCGATGACCACGTTGCCGAGACCCGCCGGCGTGGGCTCGTATCCCACGAAAAAGACCAGGTTCGCTGCGGCGGCGTACGCGCCCCTCAGTTCGGCCGCCGTCTGAACGCACGAAACCGGGTTGTCTATCAGGGCCATCTGGCCGCAACTACCGAAGGCCGGGAAGGTACCCTTTGGGCACGCACGGATGGTGGAAAGGATGTCGTCGGCCGCCGGGGCTGGGTTCGGGGTCCCCGTCACGAAATAGACGTCGCCGAAAAACGTCGTTGCCAGGATGTCGGCCGTCGTCTTGTAGTTGGGAACCTGGAGCTCCGTCCAGTTGTCGTTCAACGAACGGTACCTGGAAACAACGGCACTGGAGCCGCTGGCGAGCAGGCCTTCCTGCGTGAAGTA
>JAADHL010000321.1 GCA_013151875.1 Deltaproteobacteria bacterium | reverse complement strand
GTACCGTGGACATGGTGGCCCTGATCGACGTTGAAGGAGGGCTCCACATCGATGGCAAGAAGGAAAGCGTTATCGGTGAATGCGGGACCTGTCACGACGTGCCCCCGGCGACTGGAAGCCACTTGGCGCACTACGGGGCGTCGGTGATCGGTGCGGTCTACGGTGATACTGGTGATACCGCGGCCTTGTTGCCGGGCGGAGGCGACTATGCCTTCGGGTGCGGAAACTGTCATCCAGTGGAAGAGTCGCACCACATGAACGGCGTAAAGAACACCGGCGGCGGATTCGCCGAGGTGGACCTGTCCCCAGCGGGCGTTCCACAGGGGTCGTTGAAGGCCATGAACCGGTTCGATGCCGCGTACACACCGGGCTTGGATGTGTTTACCGATTCCGATGGACTGGAGTATACGCTGGGGACCTGTTCCGGGGTCTATTGCCACAGCCGCGCGACGTATCAGACGCCGGACCCCATTCAGATTCCCGGAACCGACTTTCCGTTCACCGGATATCCCATCGACTACCCGTTCTACACGGTCCTGAAGGATCGGGAGTTCGAGTCGCCTGCCTGGGGTGGGAACCTTTCATGTGACGGGTGCCACGGGTTCCCGCCGCGCACGTTCCATCCAGGCGTGCAGGCAGGGGCAGGGGACTCTCATTCGTGGATCGACGGCAAAGGACACGAAAACCTGCACGGGTGGAACCACGGTGGGGCGCCTGAAGCTTGCAGCACCTGCCATTTCGGGACTGTTTCGGAGGCCGGCGCGCGCACCAGGGACCCAGCGACGGGTTGGTCCGTGTATGGGGCGGTTCCGGTGTCGGGCTACCTCCAGCACGTGAACGGCGTTACCGACGTGGAGTTCCCCCAGGGAAAGATCAAAGGTGTCGATGGCGAAGATTTCGATTTGACCGGCGCCTCGTGGGCCCCGGATGCAGCGACGTGTTCGGACGTGGCGTGTCACCTGAATCAGACATCGGTCGAATGGGGTTTGCCGTTCAGGCGGAATGTGCCTGCTGAGTGCCTCGGATGTCATGGAAACGAGGACTGAGTTGGAGGAGCGGAAGTGAGAACCTTGACGACGAAGGCCGGACGCATTTCCGTAGCCTCACTGACTGTTTTTCTGGTCACCAACTGCTCTGGGGAAGGAGGCAGGGACACTGATTTGCAATCCGGTGCGATCGCGGCAGCCGTGGAAGGCGATCCCTGCACACCTCCTACCTCGAAACTGGTCATCAACGAGTTGAAACTGGATTCGGACCCGGACATGGAATGGGTCGAGATCCACAACCCAGGGGCCCAGGCGCTGGACCTTTCGGCGGGCTGGTCGCTGGTGAACGAATGGGGGAGCGCGTTGTTTTCCGGTGCGCCGGCGATTCAGCCGGGAGGCTATCTGGTCATCTGTCACAACGACGATCCGGGTATGAACGGCGGCGTGGCGTGCGACGGAACGACTCCGCTGGTGCTGTCGTTCGATGGAACCGGGGGCGTACGTTACCTGTCCCTGAAGGACAACGGCATTGAAGTGGACAGGACGGAATGGTCGCAGGCGACCTCGACGCAAGGCGCATGGGCCTTGAAGCATCCGTTTTTGGACAATGGAAACGTGGATGACCCAGCATGGGCGCCTTCTCCTGGTTCCCCCGGCGCCAGGAACACGGATGTATGGGAAGAAGTCGAGGTATATGAATGCGCGGACTATGAATTCTGTACATACGACCTGTGCGAGGCCGGCCGGTGCTGGAACCCGCCGAAACCGGATTGCTGCGGCGTAGACGGGGATTGCGATGACGGACACCTCTGCACGGATGACAAATGTGATCCGACCGTTTTCAAATGCGTCCACTCAACCGTCCCTAATTGCTGCGAGGGGGATGCCGATTGCGTTGATGACGACCCGTGCAACGCGGACTATTGTTTGAACGGTACGTGTCGTCACAGTCACGATTATGTGGCCGACTGCTGCTATTCACCTCCGGCAGTCAACCCGCTCACGCTGCTTCCCTGGTCGAGCCAGTCTGAACGGCAGGCGTACGCGGACTCACTGTGCGACGACAAGAATCCGTGCACCGATGGCGACTGGTGCGACATGCAGACCAGTCAGTGCCATCCGGGGTCATTGCGGCTTGACTGCTGCCTCACCAACATCCAGTGCGATGACGGAGACGATTGCACGTTCGATATCTGCACGAACACCGTCTGTGTCAACATCTCCAAGGGAGACGACTGCTGCATGGATGCATCTCAGTGCAGCGACGGCAGTAAATGTACCCTGGACATCTGCTTCAACCACAAATGCCGTAACCTCTTTGACCTGAACAATTGCTGCGACACGGACAGTTGGTGCTCCGTTTACGCATCGGACGGCAACCCATGCACCGAGGAAAAGTGCCTGGAGGTGGATCCCATCACGGGAGAGAGGCAGTGTCAAAGCATGCTGAAGGGCCAGTGCGAGGTCGCCTTGCCGTACGTGGAGGATTTCGATGGGGCAGGGGCGTTTGATCTGACTGGCTGGACGACCCAGGAATACGGCCAGGGTGATGCAGGGGCGAACTGGGTGCTCGGCGAAGGGGGCGACCTGGGCCCCGACCGCTACCTCAGGTTCGTGTGGACGCCGACCACGTCATTGGTGAAAACAGTCGCGGTCACACCCATCATGGATGCCTCCAGTTCGGGTTCGAGCGCCTTCAATCCCTTGCAGGCGACCACGGTGCAGTGGCGCATGTCCTACCGTCACTTCGACCCTTTGGAGGCGGTTACGTTGCGTGTGGTAGCCAGCTCCGACGGAGACCTGATGGGCGGCGCCGTCATCTGGGAGGCCACGGTGACCACTGACATGGAATACGGCCTGTATTCTTTCAAATTGCCGAACTCTTTGAAGTTTTCGAACACACTTCAGATAGGATTCATGGTGGACGCCGCCTCCACCTTCAGCCTGGATGACTGGCAGATAGATGATGTGACCGTGGCTGAGGGGGTATCCAACGAACTCGTCAAGTCCAAGGTCTTCCGGTGCTACACTGACGACTGCAACCTGAACAATGACGCGGTGCTGGTCGGCGAGGCTGAAGCCGGCATTCCGGACGTGACCATGCTGTTGAGCGACCATTTCAAGATAGTGCTCTGTTACAGGGACCTGGACACGAACTCATCCTTGTATCCGTACTGGGGCCGGCCCCATGCATTTCTGGACGGCTCGCCGCTGGACAATCCGGGGTTCATGGCGCCCGTCGACATCAGCGGGTACGGAAACTCCTGCTACACGATCAGTGCCGGGGTGGCCGGCGTTTGCGGCGCGGGAGTCGCGGACAGCTTTTGCATCATTGACCTGGACCCGGCGGGACTTGAATCCAACAAGGGTAGTTTCCGGGTCGGCGTTCTGGGGCAGGACGAGTGGACGCCCGATCCGGCACAACCGAAACACAGTCCGTTCCAATCACTGAACAAAACGAACGTAAACGTGCTGATCGATTCGGGGTACATCGTCTGGTCGCCCAGGGGGCTGGATCATCCTTCGGCCCTTGCCCTGGCGCAGGCCATAGAGGCCAACGGCCGGTTGGTTCAGGTGATCCAGGACCTTGACATTATTGAAGACCTGTCCAGGTATGACGGCGTTTTCGTGGTCCTGGGAGTCTACGGTGACTATCGTGTGTTGAGCAGCGGCGATGGTCAGCGCCTGATGGACTACCTGAACGGCGGCGGACGCGTGTATCTGGAAGGCGGAGATTTCTTTGTGCTTGACTCCGACGGCGGCGAGCAGCCATTGACCTTACTGCACCCGGCCTTCAGGGCCAGGGGAACGTCCGGTGGAAGCTCCAAGGTTGACGGGCCCGTTTCCGGCAAGAATTTCCTGTTTGGTTTCCAGTTCGACTACGACCAATCACCGAGGTTAAATTCCTGGAACGATCACGTCGCCCATCTTCCGGGACAGGGGGGCAGGGAGGTCCTGCGCAACGAGGGCAGTCAGACCTTCGGGGCGGTAGTGGCGTTCGACTCGGGTGTCTTCAGGGTCATTGGGTCGTCGCTGATGTTTGGTGGCCTGGATGAACGGGGCCACGGCACACGCAACGACCTCATGGGAAAATATCTGTACTTCCTTGAAAACGGATATCCGCCATGCGGGCAGGACATCGAGTGCGAGGACTTCGAGGTTTGTTCCGATGACGGATGCGATGCCGGGACCTGCCTGAACGAGGCGATTACGGGATGTATTCCCTGCGAGGACGACGCGGTCCAGTGGGACGGTTCCCCTTCGTGCGGTCCGGATCAGGCGTGTCGCCTGTCCGAGGGCATCTGCGTGGACATAGAGTGCAGCGATGGTCTTGAATGGAACGCGTGCCCTGTCAAGGCGGAGCCGGACACTGCCGGGTTGCCGCTGCTTTTCGGTTCGTCCCCTTCACTTGTTGAAAGCCAGTTGTCGGTTCCGGGAAAGGGGGCCGTGATCGACATTCAGGTCAAGGTCGCCATTCAGCATTTTTATCGGGGTGATCTGAGAGTCTCGCTGCGCAATCCGGACGGCACCACCGTGTTGCTCAAGCAAGCGGACCTGTCGGACGCGGCTCGCGACCTGTATCGGACGTTCGACACCGGCGCCCCGCTGCCCACCGGCCAGGCGCTGGACGCATTCAGCGGCAAGGAGGGGGGCGGGGTCTGGACTCTGGTCGTCGAGGACACGAACCCGCTCATCTTCAATGGAGTCCTTGAAGGATGGAGCCTGTATCTGCTTAGAAGTTCATGTTCGGTCCACGAGGACTGTGACGACGGAAAGGTCTGCACCGATGACTTTTGCGATCCGGTGGCCGGTTGCAGGAACGTCAGCAATCTCATTCCTTGCGATCCTTCCCTGTGCGACACCTGCCATGGAGTGCCTCCGAACGATCCGACCCACCAGGTCCACTATAGCGCCGGCGTAGAGGATGCCGTTTACGGCCATACGGACATGACCGCCGAACTGAAGCCGGGTGGCGGGGGCTATGCCTTCAGTTGCGGCAATTGCCACCCCGTGGATCCCTCGCGCCACATGAACGGAGTGCCGAACGGGGGAGGCGGGTTTGCCGAAATTGATCTGTCGCCCACCGGCGTATCCACGGGTTCGCTCAAGGCAAAAAACCGGCCCGATGCCTCCTACACCCCGGGAAGCACGGTGGTGACGGGTCTGGACGGATTCGATTACACCGAGGGAACCTGCGCAAATGTTTATTGTCACAGCATGAAGGTGACGGCCACGCCGGATCCGATTCCAGGACCGGGAGTTGATTTCCCGTTTTCCGGCTATCCGATATCGTATCCACCGTATGCCGTTGACACATCGCGGGAATACGAAAGTCCGAAATGGGGAACGGATCTTTCCTGCGGGGGATGCCACGGGTTTCCTCCCCGCGCCGACTCCGGCAGCGTCAACGCCGGGACCGGGGACTCGCATTCCTGGATTGACGGATCGGGTTACGACAACCTGCATGCGTGGAACCTCGGATTCGGCCCGCTTGCCTGCTCGACGTGTCATTTCGGCACCGTTGTCGATGAGGGAGTTCGTAGTTACGAGGGCGTCCCGTCGGTGGCGGTTTATCAACCTGTCCCCATCGAGGACTTTGGAAGCCACGTAAACGGCGTTGCCGATGTTGTCTTTACCCCGTACCCCGTGGAGTACGCGA
>JAADHL010000197.1 GCA_013151875.1 Deltaproteobacteria bacterium | reverse complement strand
TTTTTGATCACTGGTAGCTTCATCGTGTCGAACAACACCTGGGCGAGCTGCTTCGGCGAATTGGGGTTGAACGGGAACCCCGCCTCCCTGATGATCTCTCCTTCCAGGCGCTGAAGCTCGCGTCCGAACTGGACCGACATGTCGCGCAGCGAGTCCCTGTCCACCTTCACGCCCAGGGTCTCCATTTCGGAAAGAACCCGCGCGACTGGTATCTCAATTTCTCTAAGCAGGTCCAGCAGCCCGGCATCCTCCAGCCGTGACTCCGTTTCGGAACATATTTCGAACGCGGCGCATGCCCGCTTTGCCAGGGCGGCGGGTTCGAAAGTCACGGGCAACGCCTGGTTGATGATCTCCATGGCCAGCGAATCCAGAGTGGGCGACTCTTTTTCCGGGTGCAACAGATAACCGCCCAGAACAGGGTCCATGACCGGCAACGGCGCCTCGACTCCCAGCGAACCGATGAACTGGTGGACCTCCTTATAGTTGGATACGCTCAGTCGCGCCCGCCCCAGACGCTTCACCAGTTCTGCAACCATGGACGGGTCCAGCCTTGAAGGATTCACGGTTACCGCCGTGTCAGGCGACAGGCCAATCGCCAGGCCCCTGCAGTCGGGATGAACCGGATTCCTGACACCGAACGCCGCGATCAAAGAAAGGTCCGCGCCGGGTTCGACCCCGCTCAGTGCCCGTTCCAGGTCCGCGGTATCAGCCGCTTCCAACGCCCGGACCTCGGACGTCTCTACCCGCACCCTGCCGCCGGCGACCAATTCGTCCACCAGGGACTTGAATTCCAGTTCGGTCAGCAGTTCCAGCAGTTCGTCGTCATGGCGCCGATTCAGTTTCAGATCCGCGCAATCATGGCTCAAATCCCGGCCCAGGGGCACGTCGGTCCTGAGTGTCACCAGCTTGCGTGACAAAAAGGCGTCATCCCGTCCGTTTTCCAGGGCCATGCGCCGTTTCGGCGTCAGGTCGTCCAGGTGCCGGTAGATTTCTTCGAGGGGGCCATAGGCATTTATCAATTCGGCCGCGCCCTTGGGTCCAATGCCCGTCACGCCGGGGACGTTGTCGGACGAGTCCCCCATGAGGGCCAGCAGGTCCCTCACCAGTTCCGGCGGCACGCCCATTTTCGCCTTGACGCCGTCGCGGTCGTACTGGACGTCCTTCACGGGGTCGTGCACCAGGACGCCCTCCCCCACCAGTTGAAGAAGGTCCTTGTCGCTGGACTCGATTACAACACCGAACCCCTGTGAGCGGGCATGAGTCGAAATGGTCGCTATGATGTCGTCCGCCTCGAAGCCCTCGATCTCGATTATTGGAAAGCCCATGGCCTCGGCCAACCTGCGCGCGTAGGGAAACTGGGCGACCAGGTCCGGGTCGGCCGGCGGTCGATTGGCCTTGTAAGCAGGGTAGATTTCGTTCCTGAACGTCACCCTTCCCGCATCGAACACAATCACGCAGTATTCGGGCGAGTTCTCACGCGTGAACCTGCGCAGCATGGTGGCAAAACCATACAGGGCGTTCGTGGGCAGGCCCTTGCTGTTTCTCAGGTGGCGTATCGCGTGAAAGGCCCGATGGATCAGTCCGCTTGCGTCCACCGCGTACATTGTCTTTTTTGCAGGCAACGACAACATCCTCTGGCGAGTCGCAACGATTATAGTACGGAATCCGCCCAGAAGCCGCGTTGAGCCTGCTATAATATTGCGCTTCGTTCATTGGACGCGAGGATGGGCAAATTCACTGACAAGGGGCGCAGGATCGCCTGCACCAACCGCAAGGCCAGGCACGACTACAGCCTGATCGAGACGTTCGAGGCCGGGCTGGTCCTGGAAGGCAGCGAGGTGAAATCGCTAAGAAACGGCGGAGGGGCGCTTACGGACGCCTATGGCGAAATCCGCGATGGGGAGGTGTTTCTGGTCAACGCGCATATCGCGGGGTATTCCAGCGCCTCGTACAACGACCACGAACCCAGACGCAGGCGCAAGTTGCTGCTCCACGCGCGCGAGATCAGGCGGATCGAGCAGCGGTCCAGGGAAAAGGGGTACACGCTGGTTCCTCTGTCCATCTATTTCAAGCATGGCCTTGCCAAGGTGGAACTGGCCCTTGCCAGGGGCCGCAAGACGTACGACAAGCGCGAACGCATCATGCGAAGGGACCTGGCGCGCGCGGGTGTCGAGTAGGGCCCGGAAGGCGAAGATACGAATGCCCGGCATGGGACGAAAGGAACCATTCCACGACGTCATCTACGATTGGAACGTAGTAGACGCCTATCACTCGTTTGCCGACAGTAAGGTGACGCTTCTGGACGAGACCCTGCGTGACGGGCTCCAGTCCTCGTACGTGGTAAATCCCTCCATCGACGAAAAGATCGAACTGGTCCGACTGATGGATTCCCTTGGAATCGAGGTCGCCAACATCGGCCTGCCCGGTGCCGGGGATCAGGCTGTAAAGGACTGCACTGCCATCATCAGGGCAATAACGGACGAGGGGATGTCGATCCTCCCAGCCGTGGCCGCCCGCACACATGAGGACGACATCCTGCCCGCGGTGGAGGTGTCCCAGGCTACGGGAGTGGCGGTCGAGGTCATGTCCTTCATCGGTTCCAGTCCCATAAGGATGCTTGCCGAGGAGTGGGACTTAGATTCCATGCTGGCGAGATCGAGCAACGCGATTTCCCTTGCGCGTCGGGAGGGACTGCCGGTCACCTTCGTAACGGAGGACACCACCCGATCGAGGCCCGACATCCTTTACAAGCTGTTCAACAACGCCATCGACGCAGGGGTGCAGCGGCTGTGTCTGTGCGACACCACCGGACATGCCTCGCCGGACGGGATCCGGGTCCTGCTGAGATTCGTAACGAACCTGATACAGGGCGTCGGAGTGGACGTGGGCATAGACTGGCACGGCCACAACGATCGCGGCATGGCGGTGGCCAACAGCATCTGGGCAATCCAGGGTGGCGCCGAAAGGATCCACGGATGCGCACTGGGGGTGGGCGAACGCTCCGGCAACGCCTCCATGGAGCAGATCATCATGAATCTAAGGCTGCTGGGCGCGATCGGCGACGACCGCCCCCTGGACACGCTTCTGGACTACTGCAACTGCGCGTCCCGCATCCTCAGACACCCGGTGCCCACCAACCTTCCGCTGGCTGGAAGGGATGCGTTCAGGACCCAGACCGGGGTGCACGCGGCGGCCATTGTGAAGGCCCAGGAAAAGGGCGATTCGTACCTGGCGGATCGGGTCTATTCGGGTGTGCCGGCCGGCATGTTCGGCCTGTCCCAGGAGATATGCGTCGGACCGATGAGCGGCGCCAGCAACGTCGAACACGTCCTTTCCCGTCTGGGTGTGCCGGCGAACAGGGACGCTGTTGATCGCGTGCTGAAATTCGCCAAGAGCCAGAATCACATTCTTTCCGACGAAGAGATCATTTCGCTGATCGACAAAGGCCGAGACAAGGACTGAGACTTTGACCGACACGCCTGTATCCATCAGCCTCAAGACCACCGGTTGCAGGGTGAACCAGGCCGACTCCGAGGCCATAGTCGAGGGCCTGGCCGACCTGCCGGTGCACTGGGTGGCCCCCAGCGCCCCCGCCCATATTTCCGTCGTGAACGCATGCACCGTCACCGGACCCGCTGAAAGGGACGGCCGCAACTCGGTCTATCGCGCCCTCCGTTCCGGTAAAGGACCTGTATTCCTGACCGGTTGCATGGCGGTGCGTCTGTCCTCGCAGGATGTTGCCGACCCTTTTGAACAAAGGGTCAGGGTCGTTTCCGGCGACGCTCTGGTCAAGGCGCTGAGGGAAGCGGTCCTGGAGATCGCACGTGACGACGGCTCAACGATTGGTGGGCCCGACGTGGCCGGCCCCGGCGAGCCATTGGAGGGCACGTCCGCCTGTTCAGGGACACACAAGCCGGTCAGTTCGAGGCCGATCAGATCGAGGCCCATCGTCAAAGTACAGGATGGGTGCGACGGCCGATGCTCGTACTGCATCGTGCCCCTGGTGCGGGGGCCGTCGCGGAGCGTTCCCCCGGACCGCATTGCCGACGAAGTCGGTGAACACGCCGCCAAAGGCGCGTGGGAGGTCGTGCTTGCAGGGGTGGACCTCGCATCGTGGGGCCGCGGCGGCGATCAGCGCCTTCCTGACCTCCTGAACAGGCTGCTCGGCATGAAAACCGGGGTAAGGTTCAGGCTGTCGTCCATCGAGCCCGAAGGCCTGGACGAGCGTCTGCTGGGGCTGATCGGTGAATCATCCGACATATGTCCTCACCTCCACGTCCCGATGCAGTCCGGCTCGGATCGCGTCCTGACCGCCATGGAAAGGCCTTATGGCGCTAGGGATTTCGAAAGGATGGTCGATCGCGCGCACGCTATGATCGATGGTCTGTCCATGGGTCTGGATGTCATCTGCGGCTTTCCGGCGGAGGATGACCGCGAGTTCGAACGGACCCATGCTTTCCTGAGGTCTCTTCCATTCACCTATCTGCACGTGTTCCCCTATTCGCCCAGGCCGGGCACCCGGGCATTTGAGTCGGGGGACCCGGTGCCCCACCATGTAAAGAGGCAGCGTTGCAGCATCCTTCGAGAACTCTCCAACAAGAGGCGGACAGCGCGCGTCGCATCCAGGGTCGGAACGAGGGCCGAGGTGGTGGACATCAGAACAAGGGACGGGGTAGGCGTGGAATCCATTGCCGAGGACTACACAAAGGTGCTCAGGCGCGGCGCCGATTCATTGATCGCCGGAAGAATCCTGGTCGACATCACGGGGGCCGAGGGACAAACCGCCATTGCCAACGGAGACTGAAAAATGAATCAGTCAGAGTCATACGAGACGCTGGAAAACGCCATGGGCTACCGGTTCAGGAACCGGGATCTCCTGCAGACGGCCCTTACGCACAGTTCCTACTGCAACGAATCCAAGGAGCCGGTAGAGGACAATGAAAGGCTGGAATTCCTTGGCGACGCGGTAGTCAACCTGGTGATTGCGTCGGAAGCTTATGCCCTCGAATCCAAATGGGACGAGGGCAGATTGACCAGGCTGAAGGCCCTGGTGGTGTGCGGATCGACCCTGGCCGAGAGGGGACGCGCCCTGGGATTGGGCTCGATGCTTCGCCTGGGCAAGGGCGCGGCGCGGGAAGACAGGATCGGAAATACGCCCGGCGTGCTTGGCGATGCCTTCGAGGCGGTCACGGGCGCGGTCTTTCTGGACGGTGGTTTTGATCGGGCCAGGGAATTCGTCCTGTCTCAACTGAAACCGGTGCTGCTGGAGTGCCACGAACGGGGAAGGATGACGGACGCCAAATCCGCGCTGCAGGCGTGGTGCCTCAAGGTCAGCCACAAAACGCCTGATTACCAGGTCCAATCGACGGACCGGCCCACACCCCTGTTTTTACGGTCATGGTTACCCTGCCCGACGGCAAGAGCTTTCAGTCCAACGGCAGGACAAGAAAGGACGCCGAGCAGTCGGCCGCGGTCGCCGCCCTGAACTCAATCAACGGATGTTGTTGACTTGCGCTCGGTTTAACTAAACAGAACACTCCGATGGAAATTGATTCTTGACTATTGGCGACCTGTAATGGGAATGTTCCACGCTGAGATTTCCGACGCCAAGTAAGGATTGAAGGCCGTTGAGCTCGCTGTTGAACTTGGAACGCAGGACGTTGCTGCTGGGTGATGAGGCCGTGGCCAGGGGCGCTCTGGAGGCGGGACTGGGGGCCTTTTCCACCTATCCAGGCACCCCCGCCTCGGAAATTGGGGACAGTCTTGCCGGCATCAGTGAAGAAGCGGGCATCTTTTTTGAGTACGCGGTCAACGAGATCATCGCGGTCGAGACCGTGATCGCTTTCTCGCTTTCGGGATACCGTTCAATGGCCGCCATGAAGCACGTGGGACTGAATGTCGCGGCCGACGCCTTCATGACCTTCCCTTACCTTGGGGTAGGGGGCGGCGCGGTGATCGTGACCGCCGACGACCCCGGGTGTCACTCCAGCCAGAACGAGCAGGACAACAGGCACTTCGCCAGGATGGCCCAGGTTCCGATGATCGAGCCTTCAAGCCCGCGCGAGGCATGCCTGCTCACCAAAAGGGCCTTCGAACTGTCCGAGGAGGTCCATCTGCCGGTGTTGCTCCGTCTTACGACGCGGATCGCGCACATGCGCGGCCCGGTTGACCCAGCCCCCTTGCCGACGACGCGAATCGGCGCGCGTGAATTCAAGCGCGACCCTATGAATCGCGTGATGGTCCCGTCCGTGGCCAGGCTGCGTCACGCCGAGGTGATCCGGATGCTCGAAAACGCGGCCTTGATCGCCGACTCACCTGAATTCCACGGCGTCAGCGAAGGCGACTCGGACCTGGGAATCATTGCTGTTGGTCACGGTCGCAATCTGGTGGAATCGGCCCTCAGCGACCTCGGTCTGAATGGTCGCGTGGGCTTTCTGGAGCTCGCCTTCACCTACCCCTTTCCCGAAAGGACCATTGCCGACTTCCTGAAAAGGCACCGACGCGTCCTGGTCGTGGAGGAACTGACGCCGTTCATGGAGGACGCGATCGCGGCGATCGCGCACCGGCGCGGCTGCGACACCAGAATCTTCGGCAAGCATACAGGACACTTCAGTGAACTTGGCGAACTGAATCCCGACCTGGTCACGAACGCGGTTGCCGACCTGACCTGCGCCCGGAAATCAACGACGACCGAAATTGTTTATGCTGATGATTCCCATGAGTCCCAGACAAGATCGACCGGATTGCCCCAGAGACGTCCCAGCCTCTGCCCAGGCTGTCCGCATCGGGCCACCTACCTGATGACCAGACAGGCCATCGGCGCCGAGACCATCGTCGCAACCGATATAGGGTGCTACACGCTGGGCCTTTTCCCGCCCCTTGGCATGGGTGACCTTCAGGTGTGCATGGGCGGATCTGTTTCCCTGGGAGCGGCCCTCGCCGCGGCAATCGACCAACCCGTTGCCGCGTTCATTGGGGACTCTACCTTCTTTCACGCGGGCATCCCCGGCCTGATCAACGCGGTGTCGCACCGCAGACGCCTGATGCTGGTGGTCATGGACAACCTGACCACCGCAATGACGGGTTATCAGCCCCATCCCGGCTCTCCGGCGGACGGCCACAGGCGGGTGATGATTGAAGACGTGGCGGCTGCCTGCGGCGCGGACTCCGTCATGACCGTCGATCCCAACGATGTGCGCTCGGCAATGGATGCGATCAGCACCGCCTGGGATTCCAACGGCGTTTCAGTGGTCGTCATGAGGAGCCCCTGCGCCCGGCAAGCCCTGCGCGACGGCCTTGTTGAAAGGCGTCCGCCGGTGCGCATCGACAACGGCGGCCCAGACAACCTCGGACGTAACGCATGTTCCCAATGTACGACATGCATCGAGATGACCGGATGTCCCGCGCTGCACCTGGAAAAGGGGGCGCGCGGTCCAGAGGTGATTCAGGACCTGTGCACCGGATGCGGCCTTTGCATTACTGTGTGCCCTAATGGAGCGATAGTCCCGGATGAATGACGCGGTCACATACCAGTCTGGTGGGCCGGACGACACCGGTCCGATCCGGGTGGCCTTTGTGGGCGTGGGGGGGCACGGCGTGGTCATGGGCGCGCGTCTCATAGCCGAAACCGCCGTGAACATGGGTATCCGGGTGGCCATGAGCGAGGTCCACGGCATGGCCCAACGCGGCGGTGTCGTCGAAACGACCATGATCCTGCGGGGGGCCGACTGTGGAATGATCGGCGAGGGGCGCGCGGACATCCTGCTGGCCACCGAGCCTCTGGAGGCATTGAGGGCCTGTCACCTGGCTGCGCCCGGCTCCGCGATTGTCGTGTGGATGGAAACAAATCCCCCAGCTTCGGACTGCCTGCTCCGCGATACCTCCACATACCCTTCCAGGCGTGAAATCATCGCGGGTCTGATGGAAAAGAACCGCCGGTTATGGGTCCTGGAAAACAATTCCGAATCGGATGACGGCCATGCGCGGGTGCACGCCAACACGGCACTGCTGGGCGCCGCCGCAAAGACCGGCGTGCTGCCGTTCGGCTTCGATGACCTGTCACTAACCATTTCCCAGGTGCTTTCGGACGGCATGCTGGAATCCAACCTGGCTTCCCTCAGGTTCGGCCGGCAAAAGGCGATCTGTCTGTCCAAAGACCAAAAGGGAGGGACGCAATGAGCGGATTGTTCAGCAACGACCGGAACAGGAAAGTCTCGGACCTGTTGACCTCCACCTGGGGCAACAAACTCGACGATGAGATTTTCAAGATCAAGGGCCGCGTGGAACCCGGCTTCGTCGAGCTGTCGGTGTCCATCGAAAAAAGGGATCGCACATTCAGATACGCCATGACCTTCAGGGCGATGCTGGAAGAAAACAGCATCGGGGTGGACGAAGGGCTCGCGCTGGTATTGGACTTTCTTGGACACTATCTCGAACAGTATTTCGAGGCCGACCGCGAGCTTTATCTTCCCCTGGATTTTCAGTCCTATGAGTTCGGTGATCATCGTGTGCTGGCCCGCGGCGACGTGACCAATCCTCAACTGGACGAGATGGCCGACGAAATAATCACACGCGGCGTGCCGCTGGATGACGATTAGTTTTTGGCTTCAGCATCTGCTTCGCCACGTGTCTTCAGCATCGAAACGCCTATCGAGCCGCCGATAAGGGCGGCGACAACGGTCAGGGAAGCCCATATCGGAATCGGGTACCTTTCGGATATCAGCATCTTGACGCCGATGAATATCAGCACCAGGGCCAGGCCGTAATGCAGGTATTTGAAGCGCCTCAGCGTGCCGGCCAGCAGAAAATACATGGCCCTGAGCCCCAAAATGGCGCAGATGTTCGATGTATAGACAATGAACGTGTCCCTGGTGACCCCGAAAACGGCGGGGATCGAGTCCATCGAAAACATTACGTCCGTGGCCTCGATGACCAAAAGCACGGCGACCAGCGGCGTAGCGTACAGGACCCCGCCCCGGCGCACGAAAAAGTGATCCCCGTGATAGTCCTGAATGGTCCTTTTGACAAAGCGCCTGAAGAGCCTGAACACAAGGTTCTTTTCGGGCTCCACGTCGACCTTGCCGGAAAAAAACAGCTTGGCGCCGGTGCCGATCAGGAACGCCCCGAACACATAGATGAACCAATGGAACGAATCCAGCAGGGCCCCACCCACGAGTATGAAGGCCGCCCGCATTACGAGGGCGCCCAGGATGCCCCAGAACAGGACCCGGTGTTCCAGCCTGGCCTCGACCTTGAAATAACTGAACAGCAACATGAACACGAACAGGTTGTCCACGCTGAGCGATTTTTCGAGCAGGTAGCCCGTAAAGAACTCCATCGCCTTTTCATGCGACCCCGTATACCACCAGATGGCGCCGTTGAACGCCAGCGACAGGGCCACCCAGAACACGCTCCATAGGGCGGCTTCCCGCGTTTTTTCCTCGTGGGGACGCTTGTGAAAAACAAACAGGTCCAGGGCCAGAAGCCCAATCACCATCAATGTAAAGCCAGTCCACAGGAGCGGAGTACCGATGAAGTGCTCTGTCTGGGGGGGGGGCATCAGCTCTCCGGACCCTGGTCCGTATAGGCCTGTCGCTCGGTTTCCAGGGCCTTTTCGAGGGCCGACTCAATCCCGCTGTCGCCAAGGGCAAGGATCCTGGCGGCCAGGATGGCGGCGTTCTTTGCGCCGTTCACCCCTACAGTGGCCACTGGAATGCCGGGAGGCATCTGCACGGTCGACAGAAGGGCGTCCATCCCGTTGAGAGGGCCCGATGCAATGGGGACTCCAATCACGGGCAGCAAGGTGTTGGCCGCCACGGCCCCGGCAAGGTGCGCGGCCATTCCCGCGCACGCTATGATGACCCTGACCCCGCGCTGCTTCGCCGACCTCACGTACTGGGTGACCAGGTCGGGCGTGCGATGGGCGGACATGACCCTGACTTCATGAGGAATCGAAAGACCGTCAAGGGCCTTTTTGGCCTTGTCCACGATTGGAAGGTCGCTGGTGCTCCCGGTAATGATGGCAACCAGGGGCGTTGCTGATCTGTCGGACATCCGTATTCTCCCTACAGTTTAAGAGCCCTGGCCGCGGCCTTCCTGTAGGCCTTTGCCGCCCGCTTGAAGCGTTTCAACACCTTGCGGTCCATCCCGGCCTCTTCGTAGTACCACGCGCCAGTGAAAAAATTGACCAGGGCCTTGTATTCCCTGGTCAGGGCGTCGGCGGGTCCAGCCAGCGCCATGTGTTCGGTCGGGGCCTTGCTGCGAAGCCTGTCCACCGCCCTCTGCGCCACGGTGTCCATGAACCTCAGGCTGTACCGCCAGGTGGGTCTCTTGGCCTTGATCGGTCGGACCACGAACTCGTCGACCGCCCCTGAAAGGCCGGAAAGCACCTTGTGAACCGCGCCGGGTATGTCGCCGGGCGCGATTCCCGCGAACCGCTTCAGGTCGTCGTCGCTGAGCCTGGACACCTTGTCAACCATGCCCAGCAGTTCCTTCACATCGGCTCGCAGCCGGTCTCGCATGGCATTGACCCTTTTGATGTAGGGTCGCTTTTCGCGCACCCCGACCTTCTTGCATCTGAAGGCGAGCATCAGATATTGGTCGGCCACGCGGGCGGACAACCGCAAAAATTCATCCATGACGGAGCAACGCCAGGCCCCTTCGTCCACCATCTTTTCGTGCAGCCTCAACAAAGGATCGCACAGCTTTTCCATCTTCTGCACGTCGACCGGCAGGTTCCATTTCTTGATGCGCTCGCCCTTGACGTCGGCGAAATAGTACTTGTCGCACTTTCGCGCCAGGTCGCTGAACTCGTCAATCGTGTCCCTGAGCGCCTGGAACTCCGAGGGAGGCTCCTGCTTTTCAACCGCTTTGAGGATGTCGGGCGCGTGAACGGGACGTCTTGGCGGGGCTTTTGTCGTCCCCCTGCAACCCGCGCTTATCAGACACAGGGAAATCAATCCCAACAAAACACGTCCCAAACCAGCCGGTCCCAAACCAGCCGGTCCCAGGTTTCCTATTT
>JAADHL010000194.1 GCA_013151875.1 Deltaproteobacteria bacterium | reverse complement strand
TGGAGGCGAAAAAGCCGGAGCCCACCTGCGGAAAGGTCATGGCGTGGGCACCAAACCCGATAACGCCAGGGTGAAGGAGGCCGAACACAAAAAGGCCGAACAGATGCAGGCAGAATGGCAGAAGGAATACGACAACGCCGGCCTCATCAAGAAGGCCAAAATGAAACTCAAGAAGTGGGCCAAGAGCATCTGGGGCTGGATAAAGAAGGCGGGCGCCTGGATATGGAAACACACTGTCGGGCCCGTGATCGCCAAGGCAAAGAAACTCATGGCCAGGGCGCTGAACTTTCTTACCAACATCATTACTTACGTGATGCTGCGCTCGCTGGGCGGCATGAGTCACAGTGAAACCATGGCCGTGACATTCGGAAAGGACATCGAGAAAAAGCAGGGTGAGAACAAAGAGGCCGGGGCCGCGATCGACGGGGTCCACGAGCAGATGCTCAAGGTCGGCGAGGACGCGTCCGAGGGCGAAAAACAGGCCGTCAATGAGGCCAATAGGCAGGCGGTCAACATTGTTCAGGGGCGCGACCTGCAGGCTCAGATACAGGCAGAGGACAAGAACCTGGCCTCCCTGGAAAGCGTAAAGCGCGGACAACTGGACAGCTGGAAAGCCGCCAACCGGCCCTACTTCGAACAGCAGGCCTCAGACGGAGAGGACCAGGGCGTGGATCGGGCGGAAGGGAGGACCGGAGCGGACGTTGTCGCGAGTCCGGCTGCCGAGCCGACTGTTCAGCCCCAGGCGGCGGCCGACCTCGTGATAGCGGCGCGGGAGGTGACCAGACAAAGCCATCAGGCTGAAGCTGAGGTCAAAGAGGCTGCGGAAGGCGCGTTTCAGAAGATCGAATCAGAAGAGGACGGACTCGCTCAGGAAAACGTCAAGGCAGTCCAGGAAGAGGCAGAGGCAGAAAAGGCCGAGCACCAGGTCGAGGAGTTGCCCGAGGATGAACGCAAAGTGGTCGAGGCTCGAATCGAGCAGGTGCGCAGGAATTCGGCAATGCGACGGGGCACGGCCCGCAAGGTCCTGCTGGAGGTGAGAAGAAAGCACGCGAGGCAGCAGGTAACTCATCGGGCAAAGATGTCCAACCTTGGCGGAGGGGCCAGACAGCTCGCCGGCAAGCCGTTGGGCGCTGTCCGCGCCGCGTTGGAACGCATTGAAAAAGGCATCCAGGAAGGGGCGTCAATGGTGGATGCGGATCGCGAGGGGGCATACGACGCGATCAGGAAGGGTCTGGGTGGAACCTATGGAGGCACCGCAGGCTGAGGGACAATACCCGACCAAGGTTATTTGTTTTCAAAACACCCGGCCGAAAATGACGGGCTGGCGGGCAGGTGGCGGTTGACCGAAGGCAGGGTAGCGATGAAACCCATCATGATGCCCACGGAAAAGTTCTCGCCTGCCTGGGGAATGTCAAAGTAGACCTGGTTGATGAGTTCCAGCGCGCAGTCCTCAACCACGCACACGTTGTAGCCCAGGGCGACGCCGCCCACGTTCACGCCGTACACTTCGTCGGATGGCAGGGGGTGCAGACCCATGTCGTATTCCAGCAGGAGTTGATGGCCTTCAGCCACGGTCCAGTAGGTGCCTGCGGTGGTCTCGATGTGAAACGCAACTTCGTGTTCAGGAGTGTTCGGCTTCCCGGGCGGGAACACGGTGCGGCCGTAGACCGGAAACCCGACACGCAGGTACATTCCCCATGTGCGCAGGTCCGGATCCAGGTCGAAATTCATCTCCAGGGAAGGGGAGACCTGGAATTCCTTGAGTCCATCGCCCCCCGTGCTGACGTCCAGGAACAGGTCCAGATCGAAGTGGTCCGTGTCAACCGGTGTTCCGTAGATGCCCAAGTACAGGGAGGCGGTCCCGTCCGTAAAGGCGTCGGTGCCCTGAAGGGTCATTCCCAGGTAAGCTGAAAAGCGATCCAGAATACCGTAACCCAGCATCATGTCGCCGAACACGGTCCGGTCCGGACGCCTCAGACCGATACCGTCGTATCCCAGATAGAAGTCCACGTCAGTGGCTCCCACGTCCCAGGTCTCCACCGTGTCTGCGGCCATGACCGCACCGGGGAGCAGCAGCAGGGAGATCGTCACACACAGCGCCGCCGCCAGCTTCCAGATTCTACGTCCTTTCATTATGTACCTCTTGAGCCATCAACGTTGAAAGCAATCGATTCCATGTCCCTCTTCTCATCCCACAAGGCGGCCCACCTGGAAGACCAGAAGCGAAATGATGTAGGCCACGGCGGTCAACCCACCGAGCTGTAGCAACGCCCATTTCCAGCGGCCCGACTCGCGACGGGTTACCGCTATGGTGGCCATACAGGGGGCCGAAACCAGAAGGAACAACATGAGACTGAGCCCGACCAGGGGCGAATACTCTCGGGCCAGTTTCTCCCGCAGGCCCTCTGATTCATCGTCGATTTTCCCCAGTGAGTGGACGATTCCCATCTGCGACACAAAGACTTCCTTGGCCGCGAAGGCGCCGATCATGGCCGTACCGATTTTCCAGTCGAACCCAAGGGGTCGGATTGCGGGTTCCAGGAATCGGCCGATACGGCCCGCAGTCGAGTAGCGCAAGTCCTCAGCCGCCCGGGCATTCTGGATCTCCGTCCTGGTCATTTGCACGGTGCCGGCAGCAATCCGTGCGTCTACTTCGTAGGCATCTTTCTTTGGGTACGAGGTGAGAAACCACATCAGGATCGAGATCCCCAGGATCACGGTCCCCGCCTTGCGCAGGTATATCCAGGCACGCTCCACCATCTTCAGAACGACCGCCCGCATGGTCGGCATCCGGTAGGGGGGCAGTTCCATGACGAACGGGGCATCTTTTCCCCGGAGCACGGTCTTGCGCAGCAGCAGGGCCAGCACAAAGGCGAGAACGATGCCGAAGGCATAGATGAAGAACAACATTGGTGCACGCCAGGACGGGGCAAAGAATGCCGGTATCAGCAACATCCAGATCGGCAGACGAGCTCCGCAGGACATCAGCGGCAATACGAGCATCGTGGTCAGACGGTCCCGTTCATTTTCCAGGGTCCGAGTGGCCATGATTCCCGGAATCGAGCATCCGAAGCCGGTCATCATGGGAACAAAGCTCTTGCCATGAAGGCCGAACCGGTGCATCACCCGATCCATCAGGAAAGCGACCCGAGCCATGTATCCAGTGTCCTCCAGGACGGCCAGACCGAAAAAGAGCAGCAGGATATTGGGCAGGAACACGATTACCCCACCTACGCCCCCCACCACGCCGTCCACCAGCAACGACCTCAACGGGGATTCGGCGCCGGCCGGCCACCACCCGGAAATCCAGCCTCCGAGCGCGGAGAAACCGGACTCGATCCAACCCATTGGGGGCTCCCCCCCCGTAAACGTGAGCCAGAAGATGGCGTACATCACCGCCGCGAAGATGGGCAGCCCGAGTACGCGGTTCGCCAGTACCTTGTCCACGCTGTTGGACAGGGCGCGCGCATCGTCTCTTGGGCGGCATTGCAGGACCTCGCCTAAAAGGCCGTCCACAAACCCGTAGTACCGTTCAGAAATAAACAGGGAAATATCCCGGCCGGTTTCAGACTCGATGCGTCTTCGCTGGTGCTCGGCCTCCTCGACGGCGAAACGACCCCGTTCATCGAGATTACGGAAATGGTCCACAAAGTGCCGGTCGTCGATCAACAGCCGGGAGGCCACCCAGTCAAGGCCCGCGGATTGTCTGCCAGCCTCTTCAAGACGCTTGCGGATTTCTTGAATGGCTGTTTCCAGGCGTTCCCCGAGAACCAGGCGGTGGTTTATTGAGGGGGTTTTCGCCACCGCGAAAATCGCCCGGACCAGACCATCCGTGCCAATCCCCTTGTGGCCCACTGTCTGGACCACCGGGAAGCCCAGAAGTGCCTGCATCTGATCGAGATCAATCCGCTGCCCGGCCTTGTCCGCCTCGTCGGTCATGTTCATGCATAGCACCAGGTTTGCGTCCGTCTGCATCACCTGGGCCACAAACACCAGACTGCGTCGCAAGGTGGTGGAATCCACCACGACCACCACCACGTCGTGCCCGCCTTCGATGAGTTCGTCCTGGGCAATCCGTTCTTCAGGGGAAAACGACGATAAGCTGTAGGTCCCCGGCAGGTCCAGCACCTCGAATGCGGCCTGGTCGGTTTTGAAGCTTCCGATTCGCTTTTCTACCGTGACTCCTGGATAGTTTCCCACGTGCTGACGCGCGCCCGTCAGGGCATTGAAGATGGACGTTTTTCCAGAGTTGGGGTTGCCCGCGAGCGCAACGCGGATCGGCCCTGACTTCCCATGGAGTTTATATGGTAGTGTACTAGACATTTGGTAGAGCTCTCTCCATTACCGACCAAAAAAAAGATTCGACCCTCATGACACCTCCAGAACCACCGTCTCGGCCTCCTGACGCCTCAGCGCGAGTTGAGCCCCATTCAATTCGATCCACACTGGGTCGCCGGTAGGGGCGACCCGGTCCAGGCGAATCCGGGTCTGGGGCAGTATCCCCATGTCAAGCAGGCGCTGGCGGATTCCTCCATGGGCGTTGACCTGGACGACCGTGCCCTGCTCTCCGGGCTTGAGGTCGAACAGGGTTTTTGATGGCCTTGGTCGTGGAAGGTGCCGTGATTTCTCGTTGCTCGCGGGGCAAGGGTTGGGACAGGGTGGTACGTCGTCGTGTACCAGCGAGCACTGGTGAAACTGTTCAAGGAATCCGGGTGTTGCGTCGGGACAGGCCCCTAGAAACTCGAAAAATCGAACCAAACGGTCCATCCCATCGTCGGACAGTGTGTGTTCCATGGCGCAGGCCTCGCGTTCGGCAGCGTCGGGGGGCATCTGCAAAACCTCGGAAAAGAACCGGGTCAGAACGCAATGTCGCGCATAGACCCGCCTGGCCTCCTGCTCTCCGGTTGGGGTGAGTGTTACGTATTCTCGCCGGGCGTAGTCTATGAGACCCATATCCGACAACCGCCGCAACGCGGGTGTTACGGAAGCGGACCTCACGTCACGCGCGTGGGCGATGTCACGGACGCGGGCCACGGGGGTCGAGGACATGATCCTGAAAATCGTTTCCAGGTAGTCTTCCAGTGCCCGCGTCAACGTCCCGTGTGTTGCTTTGGCGGTCATTGCTCCCCTCGTTAGTAGAGCACTCTACTAATACCAGGCGCAGCTGTCAAGAGATTGTTGTCGGACCAAGTTTGATGAACCGGATTTCAAAATTTTTCGGTCGAGAAATCAACCCGAGAAATTAACCTCGGTAGGGTTATTCGGTAGGGTTATTCATCGTCACGAACCGCGAGCCAGAAGGTGTCCCGGCCCCTGACCTGGGGCTCGATTCTGCCCGCGTCGGACAACCGGGTGATCACTTTCAGCACCGAATCCGGATGCGAGCCCAGCGATGCGGAAAGGTCCAGCAGCGTCTGGGGCCGGCGGCGCAGGCTTGCATGAACGCGATCATCGTCCGCCTTGAAATCCCCCCATGACTTTCCGTCCTTTCGTTTGAAACCCGCGATCACGGTGGACCGATCCCCGAGTATGCTGTGAGCTTCAACCAGGAAGGCGTCGGATACCTTCAGGGTTCGGCCTCCCGGCACCGGTCTGACAGCAGTGTTGATGTCAACATGGTCCGGGTTCACGCGGGCCAGTATCCCGCGGATCAGGCGGAGTTGTTCTT
>JAADHL010000041.1 GCA_013151875.1 Deltaproteobacteria bacterium | reverse complement strand
TGCGCACCGGATCGATGACCGAGCGCATCACTGGGCTGTCCGCGATATACCTGGCCTCGCCCCTGGCCCGCTGGACTTCCTGTTTCAGGTGGGCGTTTTCGCGCCTCAGCAGGGCGTTGAGGCGTCGCACTTCATCCACGCGTCTGCTGTTCTGAAGCGCGATGGCTATCAGTCCCGAGACCCGCGACGCGGTCTGCATGCAGCAATCCAGCAGCCCCTCCTCGCGCGCATGGGCGATCTCCAGCGCGCCGAAAGCAGCTCCCTCGAACAGCAGCGGGAACACGGCCACCGCCCCGTATCCCATCGCGCCCAGCAGAGCTTCTTCCCGGTACCGGGGGTTTCCCGGTTCCAGGTGATCCAGGGTTACCGGTCGCTTTTCGCGTACGGCGTCACCGGTCAGGGAACCATCCAGGGCGAATCTGGCGCCCGGTTCACGACCTTTGGCCCTGGGGTCGTCCACCAGGATCGTCTCGGCCGTGCCGGGGCGTTCGTCCACGCAGCGGTGGATCGCCAGGCGCGTGGCTCCAAAGTACTTTCGCAGCAGTCGGCCGGTCCTCTCCAGCACCACGGCCATGTCCACCGTGGCCAATACCGTGCCGATCGCTTCGTCCATGATCCCGTCGCGGTGTTCGTGTCCGGGGCAGTGTTCGAGCATGACAACTCCAACCAAATATCGGTGTCAACGATACCCACATATGGTTGATTATGGAAACCCGCCAAGTCATTAGCATGAAAAAACAACATGTTACCCAGTTGGCAAGCACCTTGCAGATGGGGACAATCGGGATTCAAGGGCTCGCGCCATAAACGGGCGGATTGCCCGTAAAGACTAAGGAGGTTGGTGTAATGGCGGAACAGGGAAAAAAGGCGCTGTCACCTTGGTGGCGCAACAGTGCGATCATCGTGATGATTCTCGGGTTTTCGGTGCTGCTGGTCATGACGGTGCTGACCTATCGATCAGCTCCGCCCATTGCCTCCAAGGTGGTCGGACCGGGTGGAAAGGTCGTGTACACGGGCGACACGATCCGCGCCGGCCAGGAGGTGTTTCTGAAATACGCCCTGATGGAACACGGGACACTGTGGGGTCACGGGGCCTACCTGGGACCGGATTACAGCGCCGAATACCTGCATAGGGCGGCCCTGGTGATGCGGGATCACCGGGCGCGGGAATTATTCAACAAGGCGTTTGCCGACCTGTCCGGGGACCAGGCCGCGGCCGTGTCGGACTACGTAAAAAAGACACTGCGCGAAAATCGCTATGACCCCGATACCGACACCTTGTCATTGACCGCGGGCCAGGTGGCGGCGTTCAGGGACCAGATTCGTTTCTGGACCGATTACTTCCACAAGGAAAACGGGGCGCCGGGCCTGCCTGCGAAGTACATTCAGGACCCGGACGAAATCAAGGACCTGACCGCCTACCTCGGATGGGCCGCCTGGGCCACGACCGCAGCGCGCCCGGGTGAGGACCACAGCTACACCAACAACTTCCCTTACGAGCCTCTGGCCGGAAACCAGCCCACTCCCTCGACGTATATGTGGAGCGCGATCAGCCTGTTGTTCCTGCTGGGCGGTCTGGGCCTTGTACTGTTCGTGTTCGGGAAGTTCAGCTACCTGGGCTGGAAGGGTGACGGCGACTCATCTCACCCTCACCCGGTGAAAGTCCTGCCCATCACCGGCAGCCAGTGGGCGGTGGGCGCATTCATAGCTGTGGTGGCGCTGCTGTTCCTGCTCCAGACCCTGGCGGGCGGGGCGCTGGCCCATTTCCGGGTAGAACCGAACGGCTTTTACGGGTTCGACCTGGCAAAGCTGCTCCCGTACAACCTCCTGCGGACCTGGCACCTCCAACTGGCGATATTCTGGATCGCCACTGCGTGGGTGGCGGGGGGCCTGTTCCTGGCCGTGAGCATCGGCGGCAAGGAGCCAAAGGGTCAGAAGGTCCTCGCCTACGTGCTGCTGGGCGCACTGACCGTGGTTGTCCTGGGCAGTATGTTCGGGGAATACCTGGGCATCAACGACAAGCTCGGCGACCTGTGGTTCTGGTTGGGGCACCAGGGCTCCGAATACCTGGATCTGGGAAGGTTCTGGCAGGTATTGCTGGCCTCAGGCCTGATCTTCTGGCTGTGGCTCATGTTCCGCGCCCTTTTGCCGGCCATCAGGGACCCAAAGAGGTCCGAGCTGTCGTCCCTGTTCCTGTTCGCCGCGGTCGCGATCCCGGTGTTCTATGTTCCCGCCTTCTTTTATGGGGCGCACACGAACTTCGCGGTCATCGATCACTGGCGTTTCTGGATCATCCACCTGTGGGTCGAGGGCTTCTTTGAACTGTTCGCCACGGTGCTGGTTGCCATCATGTTCGTCCAGCTGGGCCTGGTGAGCACGCAATCCGCCACGCGGATCATCTACCTGGACGCCATTCTTTACCTGACAGGTGGGATCCTGGGCATCGCGCACCACTGGTACTTTACGGGACAATCCGAGATCGCAATGGCCCTGGGCGCTTGCTTCTCGGCCCTGGAGGTCGTGCCGCTGACGCTGCTGACGCTGGATGCCTGGGACTTCATCCGCCTGGGACGTTCCAGACCCGCCGGCGGTGAGCCGCACCCAGCAATGCGCCAGAAGTGGGCCATTTATTTCCTGGTGGGCGTGGGATTCTGGAACTTCGTGGGGGCCGGGGTGTTCGGGTTCCTGATCAACCTGCCCATCGTGTCGTATTTCGAGATCGGGACCACGCTGACCGCCAACCACGGGCACGCGGCCATGTTCGGCGTGTTCGGAATGCTGGCCCTGGCGGTCCTGGTCTACGTGCTTCGCGAACTCCAGACGGATGAGACATGGAAGCGGTCCGAACGCTTCATACGCACCGGGTTCTGGGGTCTTCAGATCGGGCTCGGCCTGATGCTGGTCCTGGACCTGTTCCCTGCCGGTGTGATTCAGCTCTGGGACGTGGTAAGCAACAGTTACTGGCACGCACGCCAGCCGGAGTTCACCCAGACGGGCGCCTTTCACGTCCTGGAATGGATCCGTATCGCCGGGGACCTGGTCTTCCTGCTGGCAGGGGTGGTGCCGATGGTCCTGGGTACATTGATCGGGTTCGTGCGTCGTGACGCGGCTCGGGCCTGACGGGGAGGGGAAAACGCCATGAGCGAGCTTCTGGACAACGCGCGCAAACGAAAAGACCTGCTCAAGCACATGATCCTGCAACTGCACTCGGGTCATGCGCCGGAGGCGGTGCGCAAACAGCTCGTCCGCCTGCTCGGCCAGGTGCCGTACGACGACGTGGTCGAGGTCGAGCAGGAACTGATCAGGGAGGGGCTCCCGGTGGAGGACGTCCTCAAGCTGTGCGACGTGCACACCGCCGCGCTGAAAGGGGCCATAAGTCAGGAGGGAGCCAAGACCGCGCCCAAGGGACACCCCGTTCACACGTTCAGGCAGGAAAACCGCGCCATGCGCTGGGAAATCAGATCCCTGGGCAGGCATTACGCGGTAATCGAGGGCATGGCCGATGACGGTGACGCCACCGACGAGGTCTTGGCCATGCGCGCGGACTTCAACCGCCTGATGGACGTGGACAAGCACTACCAGCGCAAGGAGAACCTGTTGTTCCCTTTCCTGGAAAAACACGGAATAGACGGACCGCCCAAGGTCATGTGGGGCAAGCACGACGAGACGCGTGAATTGCTCAAGGGCGCAATCGAGGCCCTGTCCGCCATGTCGGACAAGGTCGATGCGGGCGAGGCCAGGAGCCTGGTCGCGCTGGTGCTTTCGCCCGCGTCGGAGTCCGTTGAGGCAATGATAGACAAGGAGGAGCAGATCCTGTTCCCCATGAGCCTGGACACGCTTGACGACGGGGAATGGTACGAGGTCTACCGCGGCAGCGACGAGATTGGATACTGTTTGTACGACCCCATAGATGCCTGGAGGCCCGAGGGCATCGAGCCCGGGCCCGAGGACGAGGCCGCCCTGGGTTCAAACGGCCGAATCCAACTAAAGAGCGGCAGCTTCACCGTACAGGAGCTGACCGCCCTGCTGAATACCATTCCGTTCGATCTGACCTTCGTGGACCGGGACGACACGGTCCGGTTCTTCACCCAGGGCAAGGAGCGCATCTTCGCGCGCACCAGGGCCATTCTGGGCCGCAAGGTGCAGTACTGCCACCCGCCGTCCAGCGTGCACATCGTTGACCGCATCCTGGCCGCTTTCCGTGATGGAGAGCAGGACCAGTCGTCCTTTTGGATCCAGATGAAGGGCCGGTTCATATCCATCGAATATTTCGCCCTGCGCGGGGACGGCGGCGAGTACCTGGGTTGCCTGGAGGTCAGCCAGGACCTGACGGATAAGCGGGCCCTGACCGGGGAACAGCGGCTGTTGGCATGGGACCCGAAGGAAGGAGCGGCTCATGACTGAAAAACGACCCGACATCACCCCGGACCTCAAGGTGAACACCCTGTTGGAACACTACCCGGAGGTGGAAGACGCGTTGATATCGATGTCCCCGGAATTCGAAAGGTTGAAGAACCCGGTGCTGCGAAAGACCATCGCGCGTATAGCCACCCTGCGCCAGGTCGCGCGCGTAGGCGGTGTAAGCCTGGGGGACCTGGTAGGGGGGCTGCGCGAGGCGGCTGGAATTACAGGAGAGATCACGATGAACGAAGGAACCGATGAAGCAGGCGCGCGCCCCGATTGGGTCCGCGCCCCGGTAAAAAGCTTTGATGCCAGGGAGGTGATCGAGGCGGGTGAGCACCCCCTGGACCGCGTGATGCGCGAGCTTCCCGAACTGGGGCCCGGAGAGGTGTACGAGCTGATAACGCCTTTCGTGCCCGCCCCCCTTCTGGACGTCGCCAGGAACAAGGGCTATCTGACATGGACCGCGCCCGCGGACAGCCCCGGCGAGGTCCATAATTACTTCGCGCCGGAACCCCTTCGCTGAGGCGAAACCGTCGGCGCCCTGGACGGCCTCGACGACCCGCGCGTGGGCATCGTCTGGGACCAGTCCTGGGACCATTACACCATGTGCGGCGAGGACATCCTGATCGAACTGGGACTTGACTGATCCGCTTCTACAACAACCAGCCTTAATCTATTGACACCCGAAAATCATGGGAGTACTTTTCCCGCGGCGCTCCACGGAGGCAGCGATGCAGACGCTCGTTGATTACTATTCCACGACCCTGGGGAAGAAATTTTTTGTGGCCGTGACAGGGTTGATCCTGTTCGCCTACGTGTTCATCCACATGGCGGGAAACCTGCAACTGTATGCGGGACCGGCTCTCATCAATTCGTACGCCGAGTTCCTTCACTCGTCGCGGGCGATTCCATTATTGTGGATCACGCGCATCGTGCTGCTGGCTGCGGTGATCATTCATATCACCGCGACGGTGCAGCTATGGTGGCGCAACCTGGGAAGTCGTCCGGTAAAGTACGACAAGCGTGAATACCTTGAATCGCCGGCCACCGCACGATGGATGATCTGGTCCGGTCCGGCCATAGGGCTGTTCGTGATCTATCATATCCTCCATCTCACCACGCATACCGTGGGGCCGCACCAGGCGCTTTTGTACGACACCATGGTGGCCGGCTTCAAAACGCCGTACATCACGGCGATCTACGTCGTGGCTGTCATCCTGCTGGGGAGATGCACTTCTGGCACGGGCTCTGGAGCTGGTTCCAGACCCTGGGGCTCGCCCATCCCAAATACAACCCGGCAAGGCGCACTTTTGCGCGCGCCCTGGCGGTGATTGTGGTCCTGGGCGATATTTCGATTCCGGTGTCCGTGATGGCGGGCTGGATCAAGTGATCGGGCAAGGAGGCACCATGAAACTGGATGCGAAGGTCCCATCGGGCCCGCTGGCCGACAAGTGGACCACTTACCAGGACCATCTGAAGCTGGTCAGCGTCAAGAACAAACGCAAGTTTTCGGTCATCGTTGTCGGCACCGGGCTGGCTGGGGCGTCCGCGGCGGCGTCGTTGTCCGAGATGGGCTACAAGGTCAAGGCGTTCTGCTATCAGGACAGCGCAAGGCGCGCCCACAGCATCGCGGCCCAGGGCGGCATCAACGCGTCAAAGAACTACCCGAACGACGGCGACAGCGACTTCCGTCTGTATTACGACACGATCAAGGGCGGCGATTTCAGGTCACGCGAGGCCAATGTCTATCGCCTTGCCCAGGTCAGTTCGAATATCATCGACCAGTGCGTCGCCCAGGGCGTGCCGTTCGCCCGCGAGTACGGCGGACTGCTGGCGAACCGCAGTTTTGGCGGGGCCCTGGTGTCCCGTACCTTCTACGCGCGAGGCCAGACCGGGCAGCAACTCCTGCTGGGCGCCTATTCGGCCCTGATGAAGGAAGTGGGCAGGGGCGGGGTGGAACTCCACTCTCGTGTCGACATGCAGGACCTGGTCGTGGTGGACGGCAAGGCCCGGGGTATCGTCACGCGCGACATGGTGACCGGCGAGATCAAGACATGGGCGGCTGACGCGGTCCTGCTGTGCACCGGCGGTTACGTCAATGTCTTCTATCTGTCCACCAACGCAAAGGGGTGCAACGCAACAGCGGCCTGGCGCGCGCATCGTCGCGGGGCTGGTTTTGCGAACCCCTGCTATACCCAGATCCACCCCACGTGCATCCCGCAGTCCGGGGATTATCAGTCCAAGCTGACCCTGATGAGCGAGTCCCTGCGCAACGACGGACGCATCTGGGTCCCGAAAAAGCAGGGCGAGACCAGGGCAGCGGTCGACATCCCCGAGAACGAGAGGGATTACTACCTCGAAAGGATCTATCCGGCATACGGCAACCTGGCCCCGCGCGACATCTCATCACGCGCCGCCAAGCGGATGTGCGACGAGGGACGCGGCGTGGGTCCCACAGGGCGCGGGGTGTACCTGGATTTCGCCGAGGCCATCAACAATTTCGGCGAGGACGTGATCCGGGACCGTTACGGCAACCTGTTCGAGATGTACGAGCGCATTACCGGCGAGGACCCGTACAAGGTCCCGATGCGCATCTACCCTGCCCCTCACTACTCCATGGGCGGCCTTTGGGTGGACTACAACCTGATGAGCACCATCGATGGTCTGTTCGTCCTGGGCGAGGCCAATTTCAGCGATCACGGGGCCAACCGTCTGGGCGCCAGCGCCTTGATGCAGGGCCTTGCCGATGGATATTTCGTCATTCCGTATACGCTCAGCGCTTACCTGGCGACCGTTGATCAAAAGGCGGTTTCCGAGTCCGATGCCGAATTCAAGGACACTGCCCAGGAAGTCAAGTCCCGCATCGATGGCCTGTTGAAAGTGAATGGTTCCCGTTCAGTGGACTCGTTCCACCGCGAGCTGGGCAATATCCTTATAGACAAGTGCGGCATGTCACGGAGCGAGGAGGGCCTCAAGGAGGCTATCGGCAAGATCGGGCAACTGCGCGAACAGTTCCACCAGGATGTGCGTGTCCTTGGCGAGGGCACCAACCTGAACCAGGAACTGGAAAAGGCGGCCCGTGTGTCCGACTTCTTCGAACTGGGCGAATTGATGTGTTACGACGCGCTCGAACGCCGGGAGTCATGCGGCGCGCACCTGAGGGAGGAGTTCCAGACCGAGGAAGGCGAGGCCGTGCGCAACGACGCCGAGTTCGCCCATGCGGCGGTGTGGGAATTCACGGGCGACGTATCTAAACCTCAGCTCAACAAGGAGCCCTTGACGTTCGAGACCGTGAAGCTGGCCACAAGGAGCTACAAATGAGACTGACACTACGCATCTGGCGCCAAAAGGACAGGAACGACCCGGGCGGTCTACAGACCTACCAGCTTGACGACGCCAACGAGCATATGTCGTTTCTGGAGATGCTGGATGTCCTGAACCAGCACCTCATCGAAAAGGGCGATGAGCCTGTCGCCTTCGAGCACGACTGCCGCGAGGGAATCTGCGGGGCCTGCTCACTGGTTATCAACGGCGTGGCGCACGGGCCGCTGTCGAAAACCACGGTGTGCCAGCTCCACATGCGTTTCTTCCATGAGGGCCAGACCATCACGATCGAACCCTGGCGCGCCAAGGGCTTCCCGGTTCTCAGGGACCTGATCGTAGATCGCTCGTCGTTCGACAGGATCATGCAGGCCGGGGGCTTCATCGACGTACGCACGGGTGCGGCGCCCGACGCCAACGCCATTCCCATAGCCAAGCCCACGTCCGATCTGGCCATGGACGCGGCTGAATGCATCGGGTGCGGTGCCTGCGTGGCGGCATGCCCGAACGGCTCGGCAATGCTCTTCGTGGCCGCCAAGGCCAGTCATCTGAATCTCCTGCCCCAGGGCCTTCCCGAAAAGGCCCGACGCGCACGCGCCATGGTAAAGCAGATGGAGGCCGAGGGCTTCGGGTCATGCACCAACTTCGCGGAGTGCGAGGCTCAGTGCCCCAAGGGCATCAGCATAAACTTCATTGCAAAGCTGAACCGCGATTTCATGAAGGCCTCGCTCTTCCCGCAGGGCGGCGGCGGCAAACGCGAAGCCTAACCCCCTTCCGACATCAGGATCTTACGCAGCTTTTCGATGAGGGTGTACTGGTCTTTGGATATCCGTTCGGCGCTGTTAAAGGCCGCGTGGGTTGCTCGCATGGGTTCCCGCAGGTTATCGATGATCTCGCCGATGTAACGGAAATGAGCCTCCTTCTGGATGTGCGGGGGCAACTCGTGAATACGTTGCTCCATTTGTGTCCATGTCTTGAACAGCAGGTCGCATTTTTCCTTGCTTTCCCGCATGTTGCCCTGTCCTGACTCCAACTGCCCCCGGCCCTGTTCCAGCTCGATCAGGCAAGTCTGCATGGTCTGGGTCATGGCCTTCAACTGGACTCTCATTGTTTCGATACGTTCATCCTGTTGTTCATCCTGTTGTTCTTCCTGTTCTTTGGCTCCCGGTGTACCTTCGGCAGGTAGCCTACTCGGAGCGGGACGGGGCGGCGGCTCGGATGGCTCTTCCTTCTGCGCCACGATACTGAACGCCTCCTGCAGCCTCTGTTCCAGCTTGGTGTTGCTCTCGGACAGGACCATGAGGCGTGATCTCATGGCCTCCATTTCCTTGCCGATGCCCGCCATCGCTTCGACATGCTTTTCTTCCTCTTCCCGCATCTTGCGTTCGGCGGCGGCGACCTCTTTTTCCAGGCGTTGTATGTTTTTTTGCGCCTCGTCCCGTTCACGTTCCAGTTCCACTATGCGTTGGTCGCTTTGCTCGGCCTTGGCGCTGATGCTTTCAATCGATGCCTGGGCGGTTTCCAATTCTTTTTGAATGGAAACCATATCTCTTTCTGCCCGTTCAACCGAGTCTTGCGCTTCCAGTCGGGCGGTCTCCAGGGCCTCGTTCTTTTCGGCTATTTCCGCCGCCAGTGTTCCGACCCTTTCTTCAAGCAGACCGATCTGATCGCGTGAGTCCTTGG
>JAADHL010000376.1 GCA_013151875.1 Deltaproteobacteria bacterium | reverse complement strand
CGCTGCAAGATTTATAAGACTGTCCACCCCCATCTTGGATTGCTACCCTAATTCCAGTGATCTTTACGCGCGTCAACCTACGTGCTATATGCTAGACGTGGAGTTAATGTGTCTTTCGCGTCCATCAGGTTTCTGGAGGACGCTGTGGGTGTTGGGGAACACTTTTGGGGAGGTCGTATGGAAAACATGAGCCCGGACCTCAGTAAAATTGAGGAGTTTGGTCCACTTCTCGCGGAAACGAAAAAGATCCGGAAACAATCAAAGTGGCTGTCGGTAGGATTCGTGCTGCTGATCATCATTTGCGTGTTCGGATGGTTCTGGTCGGTGAAAAAGCACTTCGAAAACTTCGACGTCGATGAGTTCGGCACCGAACTTACCAGGAAGGCGGACAAGTCCTGGCCCATGATTTCAGAGGAACTGTCCAGGCTGTACAAATCCATTTACCCCATCGCTGAAGCCAGCATGGAAAAGGAACTCGAACAGGCGGCTCCTCAGATCGGCGAACGGTTCGAGGCGGAGGCCAAGACCCTTCAATCCGACCTGAAAAAGGGAATCCAGGCCAGCATGAAGAAACACTTGGTTCTCAGCGAACGCGCACAAGCCATGCGCATCATCAGGGAGGCTTTCCCCGCTTTTCAGGATGAAAAGGCGGCCGACAAGCTCGCCGCTGCCCTTCAGGAGTCATTCCTGAAATCCACGCAGGCCGAGCTGACCAACATGGCCGTTCAGTACCATGAAACGCTCCTGAAATTCGACAAGGCCTTCAGGAAGGTCAAGGCCGGCATCCCGAGCGGGCAGCGTCCCGCCACCCTGGAAGCCGTTCTGGGTCTTTGGATCGAACTCGTCTACGAAAAGATGGGCGGCGATTCCGATTTGGAGGCCAAGGCCCCACCCAAAAAGGGCAGTGGCAAACGCAAAGGCAAGAAATAGGGGGGCTAAATCATGGACAACAAGATCAACGAGTTTTCCGATACCTTGAAAAAGGACCTGGAAGCGGCAAAGAAGTCCCGCACCATGACAATCGTCGTCGGGGTCGTGTTTTTCCTGATCGTGTTCTTTGTATTCATGTCCCTGGCGGGGACGGTCAAAAAGAACGTGACGCCCGACGCCCTGGCCGACGTGGCTTCCTACACGACGCGTCAAATGGTCAAGAAGGGTCGTCCCGTGGTCGAAAAGGCGTTCAAGGAACACATCCCAATCTTCCTGAAAAACCTGCGGATGTCACTCTTGAACGACCTGATCCCGGCGCTGAGGAAACAGCTCCAGACACAGCTTCAGGACGTAATTGAGAAGTCGTTCCTCAGCTCATCCAGGGCGTTCACGGATGCGGTCAAGGAGGCGGTGGCCAAGGCAAAACCCATTGCCGCGGCCCAGGGCGACCCACCGCCGGACGTCCTCGCTAACCTAATCTTGAGGGAGTTCAAGGTCGCCAAGGAAAAGAGATACACGGACGCACCTATGGAGACCCTGGGCGCACAGTTCGAGCAGTCCAAGACCATGCTGGATGGCCTGAACAAGAAACTGCTGCTGCTGACCAGCCACAAGAAGCCCCAGAATCGTGAAGAGGCCCTCGAGATGAATTTCATACGCGCATGGGTATCCCTGATCAGCCCGGGCAACGACGACAGTCAGCCCCCGGGACTCGGGAAATAGTTAGTTTCATTCCATAAAGGTAGTCAGTGAATCCCACCGCCGCTGAGCGAATGAATCTGGTGCGATGGTCCGCAGAAGGCCAGGGCGGCATCGTCGAATCTCTGTTTCTCAAGTTTCACATACCCGAAGAGGGGGCCGCTTTCTGGACCCGGTACACGCTGCGCAGACCCCTGCCGGGCTGCGGAAAGCCGGTGGGTTGTCTGTGGGCCGTTCATTCCAGCGTCACGGGCGAGCAGACGGCCGGATGCGACACCTATTCCGCATCCGAGATTTCAGTCGACACCGATCCATTCAACCTCACCATCGGACCCGGCGGCCTGTCCATGGGCCGCGCCACGGGACGGGTAAAGGCCTCCGGGGGCGGGGAACTGGAGTGGGACCTCGGGTTCGAGGCGGGCGACGGGTGCCTGGTGCACTTTCCGCTGGAGGCGATGTACCACATCGGTTTTCCGCGGAACAAACTGGCGAGCCCTCACGTTTCAACCCGATTCTACGGCACGGTGCGTGTGGGCGACAGGACCTTCAGGGTGGATGGGGCCCGTGGGATGCAGGGGCACAACTGGGGCCCGGGCGTGTCCGACCACTGGGTGTGGAGCCACATCAACACCTTCGAGGGGCGGGACGACGTCGTGTTCGAGGGGCTGTCCAGCATACTCAGATTGGGCCCGGTGAGCCTCCCTCCACTGACAATTCTTTACCTGAAGGTCGCCGGGCGCGAGTGGCTGCTCAATGCCCCGCACCAGATGCTGCTGGGACGGTCCAGCACCGAGGGGTTGACCTGGAAGTTCGGGGGCTGCTGCAGCGGGATTGGGATCAGCGGTACAGTGGCGGCATCCTCTGGATTGACGACCGGACTGGATTACATCTCCAGCGACGGCTCGGTGAAACGCTGCCTGAACTCCAACCTGGCGGACGCTCGAATCATGGTTACTGGTCTGCCCGAAGGGGCTCTGGAGCTGACTTCCCTGCGGACGGCCACCCTGGAAATGGGCGGCGAGGCGGCCATCGGCGTGGACGTTCCGGTTACGGTCAAGGGCTGACGGTTTTACCTGATCATCTTTCGATAAACATCCAGCAGGGCCCTGTCCGTGGCCTTTCTGACCGAACGGGCGTTCAGTTTTCTGCCGTTGACCATCACAGCGAACACAACGATCCGGCCGTTCGGCAATTCCATGTATCCGGCCAGGCTGACGGCCTCGTCAAGGGTGCCCGTCTTGGCCCGGACCCGGCCGGCCAGTGGCGTCTTTGACAGGCGTGACCTGAGGGTCCCGTCCGTTCCGGCTATCGGCAACGCATCGATGATCGGGGCCATCGCCGCCTCGTCGAGCACATAGCTCAACAATCTCACCGCCGCGCTCGGGGTGACCCTGTTGGCATCGTAGAGTCCGGAGCCGTTCTTGAACCTGAAAGATTCCGCTTTCAGCCCGACACGGTCGACCAGGAACTTTTTCATAGCCCGAGGCCCCTCGGTGAATCCAACAGGACCCTTCGCGCCCTTTGCGCCCGACAGCCTCAGCAGACTCTCCGCGATCTGGTTCTGGCTGGATTTCAACATGGGTCGCAGCATCGAAGACACGGTGGGCGAGGTGTGCGAGCATAGGCGCCTGCCGCCCTTCGGGGCCTTGCCCAGCACAGGCCCTTTAATCACCTTGACACCTGTATTCCGCAAGGCCCTTCTGAACACATATCCGGCGTGTCTGGCAGGGTGAAATACCCTCTTGGCCACGACTTCCGAACGCCCCCTCCTGGCGGTTCCGGTGACCCTGACATCCATCCTGCCGTCCTTGACTGCGGCCGTACGGACCGCGAGTCCATGGCGGCGCCGTCTCTTGCGGCGCGACGTGGTCGCCTTGTTCTTTACCCTCGTGTAAGCGGACTTCGGAGTCACGGTCACCCGGGGACGTTTGCCGGGCCGGCCGGCCGAAACCTTTATCACGACCCTGTTGAAGTCCACCTGGAACCCGCCGATGCCGGCCCTGTACGGGGCCTCGGTGGACTTCTGGCCGAATGCCGGGGGCAGGGCATGCCGGTCGAAAGGCCCCAGGTCCAAGGCCAGGCGCCCCACGCGTCTCACCCCTCTCTTTTTCACGCAGGCCGCGAGGTCGGCCAGGTCGCCGTGGGTCAGAACGGGGTCCCCGGACCCGATCACGGTCAGGGCTTTGGGGTTGCGTCCTTTACTGGACGCCACCACCCGGGTACTGAGGGTCCGATCACCGCCCAGGACGTCCAGTGCAAGGGCGGCGGTGAACAGCTTGGTGACGGAGGCTGGGTTGAACTTCTCGGCTGCGCGGTGCCGGATCACGGCCTTTCCATTCACCATGAAGACAGCGCCCACCCGGGCGCCCTTCTTTTCAAGGGCCTTCAGGGAGGGCGGCAGGTCCGCGGCCCATGCCCGAGAGGCGAACAGGACCGCCAGAAAAACAACGGACAGTCTATGGGGAAAGGTCTTCACGGCTCGTCAGCGGTCCACTGCGCAGCGAAAGCCCACCACGGGGTCGCTCTTGCCGGTGGGACCCCTGCGATGCTGGCTGTTGCGGTCGGTGGACAACGCGCGGCAGGTCAGGTTCTGGCCGTCGTTGAAAGAGCCCCCCCGGGCCAGCCATTCATTGCCCGAGTCGACATCCAGTTTGTCCGGTGAAAGCACTGTCGCGCCGTAGGAAATGCACCTCGGTATGCCGGGGAATCCTGGATCCCCGGTACTAGTATCAGGAGGAATCACGCATTGCTTGAAGCAGTCGGGATCGTTGTCGCACTTTGCACAAGTAGTGTAGCAGGTGGAAATACAGGAACTATTGCACGTAAAACAGTCAACGCAGGCGCCCCCGTCATCGAACAGCGACTCCTTGCAGGTCAGTTCCTCCTTGTAGAAACCAGCGACCAGTTCCGCCACGTTGCCGGTCAGGTCCCATATCCGTCCGCCCGGCTCATCGACCCAGTCGTCCGAGCTGGACATGACCCTGGCCGGCCGCGTCAGGCCGGTGCAATAGGCGTGGGCAATCGATCTTCCAACGCAGTCCTTGATATTGTCGCTGCCGCCCATGAAGGGATACTTGCGCTTGAGGGCCTCGTCACCAAGGGCCGTGGCCTTACCGCCGGCTGCGGCGCGCTCCCACTCGGCCTCGGTCGGCAATCTGCGCCCCACGAAGGCGCAGTATGCCTTTGCCATGGCGGGCGTCACATTCACTACAGGGTAGTCCTCGTAAGCCGACTCAAGGAAATAGTGCTCAATGCCGATTGTGTTGTTGAAATCCGGTTCGGGACAGGCACCGTTGGCCACGCAGTACTCGTACTGGATGTTGGTGACCTCGTGCTCGTCAATGGCGAAGTCGCCCAGGTCCACGACCACCGTGGGGTAGGTCTTGGGCATGCCGTACTTGTTGCCCCCGCAGTCGATCACCTGCTGATTCTCATTGAAGCAGGGTTCGGTGCTGCCGAACAGGAACGGGCCGCCCTTGACGTCAATCAGAGCCGTGGGCTCGGGGGGTTCGAGGCCCTCGACGCATGTCCCGCACAGGATCAACGAAAGCACTGCAACTCGTCGCAGGAAAACCATCCCCTCAACCTCCCGGAAAGCCTTTCCGTCAGAACCGGGCCGATGCGCCCAGGTAGATGCCTTCCCCGTCCGTACCAAAGCTGAACGTCGGCAGACCGGACGAGCCGCCCGCGATTGCGTCCTCGGAATCGACCTCATCACGATTGTATTCCCACACGACCAGCCCGATTCCCGCGGCCAGCAGGGCGCCGCCCACTCCGTATCCCACATAGGTCCAGGTCTTTATGGTGTTGTAATAGGTGTCCCCGGTGAAGGACCTGTTGTTCTTTGCCAGTGTCCGCAGGTAGCCGACCGACACCCCCAGGGCCCCCGCGCCCAGGATCATGGACGTGATGCCGATGCCGCCCCTCCATGAAAACGGCGGGCTTTTCAGGTGCAGGCTGGCCCTTACATCCTGGACCTGGCCCGATTCCACCATCACCAGTTGGGACACCTCCGAATACCTGTCCTTCTCGATCACCACCTGATGCTGACCCGCCTCCACGGACAGCACA
>JAADHL010000295.1 GCA_013151875.1 Deltaproteobacteria bacterium | reverse complement strand
GGACGCCGAGAAACTGTTGCTCAAATGCAAGGGTTCGGGATGCTTCAAGAGGTGGAAGAAGGTGGCCAAGATGTACGAGGGCTTCGGGGACCCCGCCAAGGCAATCAAGGTCTATCGTCGCCTTGTGGGCATGACTCATGACCCCACCTCCAAGGAAAGGTTCAGAAAGCGGATCATCGCCCTGGGCGGAACGCCCGACTGATGCGGCCTTTCAGGCAAGATTCCTCAATGCTGAAAACAAATCCGGCGCCGTTGTCCACGGTAATACTGGGCTTTGATGGACCGTCGTTGCCCCAGTCGGTGGCTTCCCTGCTGTCGATGGGACTGGGCGGTGTGGCACTTTTCAAAAGAAATATCGAGGATCCGCCACAGGTCCGCGAACTGTGCGCCTCGGTGCGCGAGGCGTGTGGGCGGGATTGGCCGCCGCCGGTGATTGCGATTGACCAGGAAGGCGGCAGGGTCCAGCGCCTGCGTGGACTCGTTTCCGACATGCCTTCGATGGCGGAGGTGGGAAAGCGCGGAGCCGGGGCTGTTTTTGAGGCAGGGCTTGAAACAGGGCGTCAGGTGTCGGCCCTTGGTTTCAACGTGGACTTCGCGCCGGTCCTGGACGTGAATACCAACAAGGCCAACCCCATTATCGGCGACAGGGCGTTCGCGGCGGACGCGGATGTTTGCGCGAGGCACGGCGTAGAGTTCATGGAGGGGCTCCATGAGGCCGGGGTGGCTGCCTGCGGCAAGCATTTTCCAGGTCATGGAGACACCCGTGCTGACAGCCACCTGGAATTGCCGGTTGTGGAAGCTGGGATTGACACGCTGCTCAACCGGGAACTGAAGCCATTCGAACTTGCCGCGGCAAGGGGGATACGGATGCTGATGACCGCCCACTGCCTCTACCCGGCCGTGGATCCGGATTTGCCGGCGACCCTGTCCAGGAGGATCATCGACGGGTTGTTGAGAAGGCGTATTGGATTCGAAGGCGTTGTCATTACCGACGACCTCGGCATGAAGGCCGTATCTGAAAGATTCTCCTTCCAGGAAATCCTGGGGTTCGGTTTTGAAGCCGGTGTGGACCTTTTCATGCATTGCGGGGCGAAAGGGGAGGGCGAGGAACTGGCCCATACCCTCCTTTCCATGCTGGATGGCGGCGATCTGGATGATTCTGTCGTCGAGGCGTCGGCAAGACGTGTCATGGTACTGAGAACAGGTCTTTGATTCGATTGAAAGATCCATTTCAGTGTGTTAGCTTTCGGCCGCCGGGACGGGGCGGCGTGGCTGCTGCGTAACCCCGCCAGGTCCGGAAGGAAGCAACGGTAAGTGGCGTTGCGGGTGTCCTGTCCCGGCATTTGTCAGTCTTCACGCGATTCCTTTCGAGGACCGATGCCCTACCAGGTCATCGCCAGGAAATGGCGCCCACAGACTTTTGAAGAAATAGTGGGCCAGAGCCATGTCACGACCACCCTCATGAACTCCCTGGAATCAGGCAGGATCGGTCATGCCTTCCTGTTTACGGGCATCAGAGGCGTGGGAAAGACCACCGCGGCTCGGGTGCTTGCCAAGGCGCTGAATTGTGAAAAGGGTCCTGGGCCGACACCCTGCAACGAATGTTCTTCCTGTACCGAGATACGCGCCGGGACCTCCCTTGACGTCAAGGAGATCGACGGGGCGTCCAACCGCGGAATAGACAGCATCCGCGAGTTGAGGGAGGGGGTGGCGTTCGCTCCCGCGAGGGATCGCTTCAAGGTCTATATCGTGGACGAGGTCCACATGCTGACCCAGGAGGCCTTCAACGCCCTGTTGAAGACCCTGGAAGAGCCGCCCGCGCACGTGGTGTTCATATTCGCCACCACTGAATTGCACAAGGTGCCCAGGACCATTGCTTCCCGGTGTCAGGTTTTCGAGTTCAATCGCATCTCGGTGGCGGACATCGTCGCTAGCCTCAGAAAGGTGTCCGAGGCCGAGGGAATAGACGTCGATGACGACGCCCTGCGGGTCGTGGCCAGAGAGGCCGACGGCAGTCTGAGGGACGCTTCCAGCCTGTTGGACCAGGTCATTTCGTTCGCCGGCGACAAGATAGGCGTTGATGAAGTCACGCAGGTGCTCAGGACCGGCAACCGGGAGGCCTTTGGTCGCGCGCTTGGCGCCGTGCTCACCCAGGATGCGGCCGAGGCCATGCGCGTCCTTGACGACCTGGTTGGAAGGGGGTTGCCGCCGCGGCAGTTCCTGATTGAACTGGCCCGGTATCTCGCCGACTGCATGAAGGTGGATCTGTGGGGCGCCGACGCTGCACGCGAAACAGGCCTGACCCAGGGCGAGATCGATGAGATGGCGGGTCTGGTGCGGGACTCCGGCCCTGAGTTTCTGGCGGTGCTGCTGAATCTGCTGGTGACCTCCGCGGATCAATCGGCGGACTCCCGCAGCCCGGACCTTCTGGCCCAGGCAGCCCTGGTCAGGGCCGCCGGACTGAAGGGGTTGTCCTCCGTCGAATCCATGATCACTCGTCTGGAGGCAATCCAGGTCAACGGGGCGGTTCAGACCGAGGGGCCAATCCATAACGCCCCAGCCCATGCTGAAAGACCACGGCAGGTGGAAAGACCCATTCAGCGTGATCCGCCATCCACGCCCCCTCCTGTTGCCGAACGTCCCGCGCCGCCGAAGGCGTCGTCACCCCCGACGAGGGCGATCAAGAGAAAGCCGCCCCCCCCAGCGCCTCAGCCGTCCGAGGCGCCGCCGACCGTTGAAAACACGGCCGCAGGGGATGAACGGCCGCATGAAACCGAGGCCACGGAATCACCCAGCCGGCCCGACGCATCCAGTCGGGTGGAATCGCAGCCGGAACAGGCCCAGGCCGGCACCACCCAGACGGATGCGCAGTTTCTGGACATGTTCAGGAAATTGCCTGCAGTCGATAAGGTGCTGGGGACGTTCGGGGGTGAAGTGGTCCGGATTCGCAAGGAAAAACAGCATACGTAACCCTGGTGGTTTTCATGAAAAATCACTTGCCCCAGCCGGTGCTGAAACTGATCGATGAGCTGCGCAAATTGCCCGGCGTTGGGGAAAAGACCGCGACCAGATACGTTCTGAACCTGATGAACAGGTCGCCCGACGGCGTGCGTAACCTGGAGGCCGCGCTTTCCTCCATGGCCGAGGGGGTGAAGGCGTGCGACGAATGCGGGTTCGTGGCCCAGGGCGACCTTTGCGATTTCTGCGGCGACCCCTCGCGCGACAGGTCCACGATATGCGTGGCCGAAAACGTGGCCGACGTGCTGGCCATTGAGAAGGTCGGGGACTACCGTGGTCTGTATCACGTGCTGGGCGGCGTCATTTCCGTGCTGAGGGGGGTGACGCCTGAAGGCCTGCGCATCAAGGACCTTGCGGCCCGTGTCGCGGACGGCGGCGTCCGGGAGGTGATCCTGGCCACCGGCGCCAGCGCAGAGGGCGAAACAACGGCCCTGTACATCCGCAAGTTGCTGGAAGGTAGCGGCGTGAAGGTCTCCCGACCGGCGACCGGCATACCCATGGGCAGCAGCATCGAATACCTGGACGCAGTCACTCTGATGAGGGCGCTTCGGGGCAGAAAGGAACTCTAACCGCCATGCTCGCTCAGTGGCGCGGACGCCTTTCTCGGGCCGTTGCATCGCCGCTTCACGAGAAACGGCCCAGCCTTACATACCCTCACCATTTCGTTTGCGGTAGTCGGGGCCGTTGACGGTCAGGAAATGGCACATCTCGACAAGACGGGAAAAGACCCTTTCCCCGACCCGTTCCGCAAGGGTGGTTCGTGTGGTCTGGCGTCGCACCGAGGTCGCCTTGGCCGGCTTCAACCCGGTTTCGTAATTGGTCGTGGCCAGCACCGTGCGACCAGTGTTGTAGCGCCGACTGATCAGCTGATCCACTACGGAAACCTCCCAGTCGGTGGCGCGTCCCTTGCCCAGTTCGTCAATCGCCAGCACCTCCACCTCGACCAGGGGCCCCAGGATATCTTCCTCGGACCGTTTTTCCGCGTAGGAGGCCCGCAACATGGACAGCAGGTGGAAGAAATCGATGAAACGCACCTCAAAGCCCATTTCCAAGGAAAAATGCCTCATGAGCGCGCATACCAGATGTGTCTTGCCGGTCCCTGGCGGGCCGCTGAGCAGCAGACCCTTGATGGAAGGGGGACTGAATGACTGGCGGTAGCGCTTGAGGTGCAGCCTGACCTCGCCCAGGTTGCCGGTGGACCCTCGACCGACATGGAAATTTTCCAGGGTCTTGTCGTGCATGGAGGCGGGTATGCCGGCGTTGTTGAAGATCGAGATGCGTCGGTTCAATTCATGACACGAGCAGCGCGTCATGGTCGGCGGTCCGTCGTCCTCGCCATCCTCGATCACATAGCCGGTGCCGCCGCAATCGGGGCAGGGCATCCGGCACTCACAGACGCTGGCCTTGGCGAACTCCGCGCCGGCTTCGGTGATGTAATCAGCGTCTTTGCAGATGTCGCAGCTCATTTATTCATCCATCGTCTGCCGGTATCTTCACCATGATATCGACAAGTCCGGGAAATGCGAACTCATTTTCGGCCGCTTTCATCAACTCGGCGCCTTTTACGTCTTCCATGGCCGCTTTTCCCAGACCCCGAGATCGGGCCTGGGCCAGTTTCGCGTCGATGGCAGCGTGGATGCGTGACGACACCTCGTCGGGGGCGGAGTCGATAAGGGATTGCACGACGTCGCGCTCTATGTGTTCCAGACCTGCAATCACTCCCTTTTCCGCCACGGTCGCTTCCAACCGTTCAATAGCCCGGGAATACACGGAGGCGCGCCAGGTGTCCCGGCCCTTTGCGGCGCATTCCGTCAGGACGTTCACCGCGTGCCGGACCAGGTCCGCCGCCTTGTCGTTTTCGGCCCCATCATGATCAAAGACAAGGCCGCGTTCCATAGCTCTCTGATGGGTCTCGAAGGCCTTCTCGACGTATGTGCGGTAGTATTTCAGGATCGAGGGAAGCGCCTGTCCGGGATCCGCTGATTGCAAAAAGGCCCGGACCCCGTCCAGAATACCCTTTCTGACGACGTCGACTGGAACATTTCGTGACTGCCAATCCCTGACCACGTCCACGTCGGATGAGCGGAGCATCAGTCCCTTGCGTATGGTGGCGACAAAAAACTCCTCTACTTCCTCTACGTAGTGGAAGGTTTCCTCAGACACGCGGCAATCCGAATCGCGAGATACCGTCTACCTCAGACATCCCGTCTACCTCAGACATCCCAACTCAAACATCCAAAGCTCAAACATCGAGGTTCCGGACGGACAGTGCGTTGCTGGTAATGAACTCACGTCTGGGTTCCACCATGTCGCCCATCAGCAGGGTGAAGGTGTCGCCCGCGTTGACCAGGTCCTCCACGTTGACCTTCAACAGGGTCCTGTTTTCAGGTTTCATCGTGGTTTCCCAGAGCTGATCAGGGTTCATTTCACCGAGGCCTTTGTAACGCTGTATGGAGAGGCCTTTCTTTCCCCTGGTCATGACAAGGTCCAGGAGGTCGTTGGGCAGCTTAATCACGCTGGTCTCGCCATCGATGGTCAGTTCGTACGGCCATGAACCCAGGCGACGAAGCTCGGCGTACAGGCGCCTGAGTTCCTTGACGCCCGAACGGTTGAGGCTCCTGTAGTCCACTTTGGTGATGACGGGGAGCCCATGGCTGCGGGTCGTGACCACCAGTCTGCGGGCATCGTATTCCTCGTCCAGCTCGGACGAAAACTCAACCGGGGTGGCATCAGGGTGAAACTCCTCGATGTAGGCGCGGATCCTCTGTTCGACCCCCTTGAGCCCTTTGGCTGACCTGATGTCGTCGAGGTCGAGGTCGCCGTCATGGAAACAGGCCCTGAACACCTTTGAATCGGCCTTGCGATCGATACCGTCGCAGACCCTGGTGGCGTCTTGCACTTTCCTGAGATACGCCTTGAGGTCCCTCACCGTCCAGGGCACAAGATCGCCGGCGGGCTGAACCGAAATCCCATCCGAGCCGTTGGCGATGATGTAATCCAGCAGCGCCCTTTCGTCCCTCTGATAGGTTTCTTTCCTGCCGCGTTTGACCTTGAAGAGCGGGGGCTGGGCAATATACAGATAGCCCCGTTGAATCACCTTGGGCATTTGCCGGAAGAAGAATGTCAGCAGGAGGGTGCGGATGTGCAGGCCGTCCACGTCCGCATCCGTCATGATGATGATCTTGTGGTAGCGCAGCTTGTTGATGTCGAACGAATCGTTTCCGATGCCGGTGCCGAGCGCCGTTATCAGGGTCACGATGGCGTCGCTTTCCAGCATTTTGTCGAACCGGGATTTTTCGACGTTCAGGATCTTGCCGCGTAAGGGCAGGATGGCCTGCGTCGCGCGGTCGCGGCCCTGCTTGGCAGACCCGCCCGCTGAATCACCCTCTACGATGAATATCTCGGCCGCGGCCGGGTCCTTTTCCTGGCAATCCGCCAGTTTGCCCGGAAGTGATGCGCCGTCCAACGCCCCCTTTCGCCGGACCATTTCACGTGCGCGTCTTGCGGCATCCCTGGCCCTTGCGGCATCCAGGGTTTTGCCCACGATGGAGCGCGCCACCTGGGGATTTCTTTCAAAGAAATCGGACACACCCTCGCCGATGATGCTCTCGACCGCGCCCCGGACCTCCGAAGAGACCAGCTTGTCCTTTGTCTGCGACGAGAACTTGGGGTCGTGCGTCTTGACCGAAAGCACGACGGTCAGACCCTCGCGGACGTCTTCGCCGCCCAGACTGCCCTTGAACGTCTTGGTCAGGCCTTCCGATTCGGCGTAATTATTGATGGTCCTGGTCAGGGCCGCCCTGAACCCGGCAACGTGCGTGCCGCCGTCCGCGTTGTGGATTGTGTTCGTGAAAGCGAACATCGTCTCCTGGAATCCGTCGTTCCACTGAAGCGCCGCTTCCACGGCGATTTCGTTCCGTTCGGCCGACACCAGCAGGGGCTGGGGGTGAATCACATTCTTGTGGCGGTTCAGATACTCCACGAACGAGACGATGCCGCCGTCAAAGTGAAAGTTGTGCTTGCGGTCTTCCTCGCGCTCGTCCTCGATTGTGATGGTCAGTCCAGGGTTCAGATAACTGAGTTCCCGCAGGCGCCTCGACAGGATCTCGAAAGAGAAATCCGTTAGTCCAAAGACATCCGAGTCGGGCTTGAATGTAATCCGCGTGCCCGTACGCCCCGAACGCCCGACCTTGCTCAGCGGGGCCTTGGGCACGCCCCTGTCGTACTCCTGCAGCCAGACGCCTCCCTCGCGGCGCACCTCCATTCGAAGCCACTCGGAAAGGGCATTGACCACTGACACGCCAACGCCATGCAGGCCGCCGGAAACCTTGTAGCTGTCGTGATCGAACTTGCCGCCGGCGTGCAGCTCGGTCATGACCACCTCGGCCGCGGATCGCCCGGTTTCGGTGTGTATGCCCACGGGTATCCCGCGCCCATTGTCCTCGATCGTGATGGAGCCGTCACCGTGGATGACTATGGATATCTGCGTGCAGACACCGGCCAGGGCCTCGTCGATGGAGTTGTCCACCACCTCGAACACCATATGGTGCAGGCCCGACCCGTCGTCAGTGTCGCCGATGTACATCCCGGGCCGGGTTCGAACCGCCTCCAGCCCCTTCAAGAGCTTGATGCGATCCGCGTCGTAACCGCTGGAGCCGTCCATCTCGTCCAGGGGCAGAATGGTTCCCTGATCGTCCGTGGTCATCTTGTAAGCCTCAAGTGAAAAGGTACCGTGAAAAGCCGGGGGATAACTACCATGAAACAGGCTGCATGTAAAGCGATTTCGAGCGGCTGGGCAGCCTGATCGGCGCTTTGCGCCCGTGGGGTGGTCGACGACGCCCGCACGGCTACCCTTGAATCGATGTATGTGCTAGTTTCATGCCGATGAAGCCGAGGACGAAAACAGGGAATGCCGTTCGGAAGCGGACCGCCGGAAAGAGGCCTTCCGCAAGCAAAATCGCTGCGAAGAAGACGGTGAAAAAGAGGCCCCGGGCAAGGCGTTCGGACCGATCCGACGTCCTGAGCATCGCGGTCACGGGAAGCCAGACCCTTGTGGGCGCCGGAATCCTGGACGGCCTGGACGCGGTCGGGAACGTGGAAAGGGCGGTTGTGTTCGACGTTCAACCTCCGGACACGGGCGACCCGAGGGTCGTCTATCACCAGCTCGATCTGACCCAGCCCGGCGCCGACGCCGAGATGGCCGAGGTCATGTCGCAGCATAAAACCAATTGCTTTCTGCACTCCGCGTTTCTGTGGAACACGGTCAGGGACACCGAATGGGCGCATGAACTGGAGTCGGTGGGAACGGACAGGGTGCTGGCCGCCGTGGTGCGCGCCGGTGTCGGAAAACTGGTGGTCACTTCGTCGGTTTCGGTCTATGGGATAACCCATCGCAACGCGACCCCCCTGAGCGAGGATGCCGCCCTTTTTTCCGCCCGCACGCTTCCCCCGTGGAGCGACAAGGTGGATGCCGAGGCCGCGGTGAAACGGTTCACGGAAAGTCATCCCGAGGTATGCACCACGGTCATCCGATCCGCTCTGGTGCTGGATCCCCGGGTGGATCGAGCCATTTCAAGGACCCTGCGCAACCGCGTCATGCCCTCGCTGCTGGGCTTCGACCCGTTGTTCCAGTTCATTCATCCCCACGACCTGCTGGAGGCCTACCGGCGCTGCATCCGTGAGGACCATCCGGGTGTGTTCAATATAACGACCGAGGACGCGATCGCGTTGTCCGACATCATGCGGCTCGGGTCCAAGGTGCGGGTGAAGCTGCCCCATGTTCTCGCCTTGCCGGGATACCGGTTGTTGTGGACCGCCGGTATCGGGGACGTACACTGGTCGTTCCTGAACTTTTTGCGTTTTTCGCTGGTCACGGATGGATCCAGGGCCCGCCGGGAACTCGGATTCGTGCCCGAAAGGTCCACCCTCGACACGGTGCTCGAGTTCTATGGAAAGAGTCTGGAGGGTTTTGAATGACGCCGCGTCCGCAGTCATCCGGCGGCCCGACCGGGGCCAGGGGTACGGCCCTGGTGCGCAGGATGGATCTTTGGGGGTTCGATCCGGACTTCCATCGTCATGTGATGCCGTTCATAGGCTGGACGGCCGAAAATCTGTTCAAGACGAAGGTGTCCTTTGAGGGCAACCCCGACTGGAGGCGGCCCCGTATTTTCGTGTCCAACCACGGTGGATTCCTGCCGCTGGACGCCCTGATGATCAAGTCCGCCCTGGACCCGATGCTGTTCGGGAAACCGCTGCGCCCCTTGCTGGAGGACTACGTATTCACCCTTCCGTACATCGGCATGTGGATGAGCCGTCTGGGTTGCGTCAGGGCGTGTCAGGAAAACGCGGTGCGTCTGCTGGCCCAGGGCCAGTCCGTGCTTGCCTTTCCCGAGGGGGTCAAGGGCGCCGGCAAGACCCTGTTCGAGGGCAACAGAATCCAGCGGTTTGGAAGGGGCGGCGTGGTCAGGCTGGCGATAAGAACCGACGTCGAGGTGGTGCCGGTCGGAATAACCGGCCCTGAAACGGCCTATCCGGTGCTGGCCCGCTTTGAAACCATAGGCAAACTGCTGGGGCTTCCGTTCCTGCCTGTCACCCCTACATTCCCGCTTCTGGGTGTTCTGGGGTTGCTGCCGCTTCCAGCCAGGTTTTCCATGATCGTGGGCGAAACCATCAACCTTCGCGAGAAGGCGGGCACCGATTCGCCCGACGAGGCGGACGTGCTCCGATTGAACGAACTGGTTCGCGGGCGTGTCTCGGACCTGCTTTATCGGGTGCAGAAATAGGTGAACGGCATCCGAGGGAGTGACTGGGTTGTCGCCTGAATCCGGAAACATAGTGATAGAAAGCGAACCTGACCGTCGCGTACTGGAAACGATCCGCCTGGCCTTCGGGATGCGCAGGCTCGCGTTCCTGGCCCCGGACGGCAACGGCTTGTTCGAACTCAGGGCGTTGCTGGGCGACGGCGAAAAGGGTGATGCGCGCGAAGGGGGTACTGTCAGGGACCTTGGGGCCGCTGCATCCGTGTTGAGCGGTGGCAGCCCTGCGGTATTCAATCCGCAGGGCGTGATGCCCTTGAGGACCCCTTATTCATCCAATGGGGTTCCCTCGGCCGGCGCCATGGCGGTGCCGTTCATGGGGGGGGTCCTGTGGGCTGACAGGCGTGACAGACCCGTAAGCGACGTTGATTTCGACGGATTCGTGAGCATGTGCGCCCTGCTGGAGGCTGCCTCGGGCAACGCAAGGGACCAGTTGGCGCAGTCGCGGCTTGTTGAATATCTCAGCGGAATTTTGGAGGGCTTGAGGGGGGTTCTGACCTCCGTCACCGAGCAGGAGTGCGTGGGCAGGCTGGTCGGGACCGCGGCGCGTCAGACCGGGGCTGTAACGGGTCTGGCCGCCCTTCTTACCGGCCGGGACGAGGCCACAATCGTGGGCGGCTACGGCCCCGAAGCATCCGGCATGCTGGGCGCGACTTTTGACATATCTTCCGGCCTGATGAGCCTGGCGATCAGGACCGGTGCTGCCGTGCCCTCCGGTTTCAGGTTTTCCCGCCGAATGAGGCCCGTGCTTGGAAAGGGGCTGGACCTCGCGATCTCTGAAAACGACGGCCTGATCGTGCACCCCATGGGGCCGATGGACGACCCCGTCGGCGCCCTGTTGCTGGCCGGGGGTGATTTCGAAAGGCCCTTTACGGCGCATGGCGTCCGAACCCTGTGCGACTGCGCCGCCTTGCTGTTGCAACGATTCAGGATGCAGGCCCGCATGGAAAGGGACGCCATGATGGACGGGTTGACCGGGCTGTACAATAGGCAGGCATTCATCGTCAGGTTGTCCGAGACGTTCGCCTTTTGCAAGAGACATGGCCATGACCTGAGTCTGCTCATGGTGGATGCCGACAGATTCAAGCTGGTAAACGACACCTACGGGCACTTGGTGGGTGACAGG
>JAADHL010000219.1:6951-14053 GCA_013151875.1 Deltaproteobacteria bacterium | reverse complement strand
TTCGCCGTCCAGCCAGGCGCCCAGGTTGATCGCGATCTCGGCCCATCTGACACCTTCAGCGGCCAGCAGGCGTCGCCGATCCGGGTCCTTTGCCTCGTCGGCCAGCAGATAGCAGATCCTCGTGCCCAGCGTGCCCTTCTGGATGGTCTTGACCCAGTCGTTTCTCAGTATCGAAAGCGAGCATTCGAGGGTGCGTATAGGTGTCGTGCGGTCGAACGTCCTGCCGAGCCTGGTGACCGTATCGATATCCCACGCCGAGCAACCCCTGATTTCCTTGAGGGAAGCCAGGTCCTTGGGCAGGGACATCGAACACCCGGAAGAAACAAGAAAGAGCAGAAACAACAGGGAAAGCGGAGATCGGTTCACAGGCGGCAGCCCTCGTATCCGTTGGGGCATGATAGATTGAGTGGAGGGCCGGGGGCAAGCCCGAATCAGGATCTTCTTTACTTGTCCCACAGGGCCTGGGCCGCGTCGAAGTCGGCGGTATTGACCTGGGCGAAACGGTCGATGCCGAACAGTTCGCAAAACGACTTGCCGTCGGGGTGTCCGCAGAAGGCGATCATGGCCTTGCGGAATCGTTCCCTTTCCTTCTGATCACTGCGCCTGGCGTCGGCGAAAACTCCGGGAAGCGGCATGGGCTTGGATGTAAAGACGGCCTCCAGGTCCTTTGCGAAGGGCAGCGAACCCAGGGCCTCGTACTGCTGATTGTTGATCAGGACGGCGTCCAGCCTGCCGGCTGCGAGGTTCCGCAGAGGCCGCAAGGCCCTTTTGGACGGTTTCAGCTTAAAGAATTTTTCGGGGTCGACGGCCCCCCTGAACACGACCTTTTTCAGAAAACGCGGCTCGGTGCACAGCGTGCCTCCAAGGGTCTTTCCCTTGAGGTCGTCAAGCGATTTGAATTCGCCCTTTCGAACGAGCACCCTCCAGGTATCCGTGGAGCCGCCGTTGACCCTCGGCTGCGCCAGGGGCACCAGGTGGTCGCTTTTCCTGTGCTCAAGATAGAAACCCAGGGAAGGGATGATGAAGTGAGGCTTCTTGTCCGCCAGGTATTTTCCGCAATCCTTGTAGCTGGTCGTGAAATAGCTTTTGAATGTGCCTTCGTCCCAGCCGCCAATCTTTTCAAGGACCTTCAACATGGACCGCGTGGCCTTTCTGGCCTCGCGCACATTGACGCTTCCGGTGGTATAGCAGACGACCATGGACGGTTTGTCGGCCGTGGCCTTGGCGTCCGCATCCTGGGAAAACAGCAACAACGCCGGAATCAGCGCAAAAACAGCTGTCCTTTTCATCTGGCTTTACCTCTCATTTGGCTTCCCTCTCATGATATGCGCAACGGCCGGCGACACGACGCGGGCGGCTATTACGCAGCACACCAGGCCGATCGTGATGCAGACGCCCATCATCGAGACGCCCCGGTATTTGGCCAGCGTGATGGCGCCCAGGCCGGCGAGCGTGGTCCCGGCGGCCAGCATTATCGCCCTGGCGGCTATGGATGCGGCCTGCCAGGGGTCGAGATCCGGCAACTCTTTGAAACGGTGCGCGAACCACACGCCGTAGTCCACTGCCAGGGCCATGACCATGGGCACCCCAATGATATTGGCATACCCGAATTCGATATCGAAAAAGGCCATTATTCCGAGCATCCATCCCTCCCCGACAATCAGGGGGAGGGCAGCTATGAGGAAACCCCGGAAGTTCCTGACCGCCAGAAAGATCCAGATGAGGGCGACCAGCGCGGCCAGCAGCGTGCCCTGAATGAAACTGTTGATGGCCATGCGCGAAAAGACCTGGTGCGTGGTCGGAAAACCCGTGGCGTCCTTGGATACGGCATAGACGTCCTTAAGCAGCACGTCCAGCATTTCCAGGTGATAGACCGAGAATCGAGGGTAGGCATAAATGGCCCAGGACCCGTCTGAGGCGATGAACCTGTCGCGCAAAGAGGCGGGCAATCGCGCGGGTGTAAGCGGTTTGGCGTTCTTCCAACCGGCCAGTACATCGACCGTCTTTCTGGTGGAGGCCAGCAGAAGATTGAAGAAGGCGTCGGTTCGGGCGGCCATCAGCTTTGGGTCCTTCTGCGCCATGGCGCTCAGTTTTTCGATACGCCCGCGAGCCTTTTCGAGCACCTCCACGATGCCCTTTTGACCCGCGGTGAACGCCTGTTCCTGGATGTCGTCCACCAGGTCCAGCGCCTTTTCCAGAATCCCCCTCAGGATGGTGACGTTGTCAGGCGTCAGATTCACGTCCTTCTGCTCCGCGATGACCCTGGCCGCGTGCGAGTCGCCGACGGCCCTGCCGATCCTGTGGGCGACCTCGACCCGCTCATCCATGTCGTCGGGAAAGAGGTCCACAATGGACTGGACGCGCGAAATGGTGGGAATATTCGACGCCTCCCTGGTGATGCGGCGCGCCTCCTTGAGGTTGGGCGCCGTGAAAATGATGAGTTCGGGCTGGAAGTCGCTTTGTTCCACCAGTTTTTTCTGGTATCTGGCGGCCTCCGAGTCCTTGGGCAGCAGGTCCATGGAATTGTAGTTGAAGGGCAGGGTGGCGCCGACCGCGATTCCTATGCCCGCCGCCGCGAAGGCGAATATGACCACCAGCAGGGACGCCGGCCGGGACAGCGTCAGCAGCGGCCTCCTCGCTTCCTGTTCGGACAGAGTGCGACCGGGACCCTTGGTCGTCAGCGGTGGCTTGAGGACCGCGAACAAGGCGGGCAGGGTCAGAAAAGTGCTGGCCAGGACCGACAGAACGCCTGTTGCCGCCACGGATCCGAGTTCCGCGAAGCCCTTGAACGGAACGGTGATCAGCACCCCGAAAATCAGGATGGTGCAACCACCGGCCGTAAACAGGGCGCCGGCGGATGCGGTGGAGCCGCGGACTATGGCCTCGGTCAGGGGCACGCCTTTGCGCACCTCCTCCAGGATCCGCGAACTCATGAAGATGCCGTAGTCGACGCCCAGGCCGAAAAGGATGGCGCTGAATCCCGCGGTGACCATGGTCAGGTGGCCCACCGTCAGATAGACGATCCCGGCGTTCCAGATGGTGCCGATCCCCATGGGGATAAAGATGACCAGCGCGCGTTTGAGGGACCGCATCCAAAAGAGGATCAGCAGCATCACCATGACGCCAGCGGTCGCTACGATGAACAGTATGTCGGATCTGACGTACGAGTACTCCTCGTGGACGATGGCGGGAAGCCCGGTCAATCCGATGGTGGGCACGGGTTTTCCCTCGGCCCGGTACTCGGCGCGCAAGGTGTCGGCGGTCTTGCGGACATCCTGGATGAAGGGATCCAGGACGTTGAATTCCTCGGACAGGTTGCTGCGGCTGACCAGAACGATCAGGAAACTGCCGTCATGGGAGGCGAAATAGCCGTTGCCTTCCAGAAACGCGTTCGCTTCGGGATTGTTAGCCAGTCTGGGCCAATCGATGGAGGTGGGGGTGTCTTTGGAAACGAGCCATCTGTCCCACTCCGCCAGAAGGAAGTCCAGGACCTTCAGGGTCGCCTCTCCCGTCTTTATGTCCACGTTCTGGTCCCCGAGCGTGGGGGGATTGTCCAGCCAGTCCGAGACGTCGGACAATGCCTCGTCGGTGGTCACGGGTTTCTTTAGAAAGGTCTTTCCCTTGAACTCTTTCAGCTTGCTTCGGATCTGCGCCAGGCTGTCCTGAGGCAGCATCAGGAATGCGTGTCTGTAAAAGAAGTCGGTATCGATCCTTTCGGACGCGTCGCGCACCCCGGGCAGTTTGCGTAGACGGGTGGCGAACTCCGTTGCGAACGGCTCCAGTACGGTCCTGGGCGCGCCCTCGACCACGACCATCAGGTCGGATCCCGCGCCGAACTTTTCCAGGAACGAGTTCAGCCGCACCATGACCGGCGCATCCTGGGGGAACAGCGCGGTGCGAGATGTCTTGATGTCCAGACCGGCGGCCCCAACGGCCGCCACGGCGGTCAGTATGGCCACGGCTGCAAGGACATGCCACGGCTTGCGTGCGACGATTTCTTCCAGATGTTCAATCAACGGTTAATTTGCTCCATGGCCTCGATTCGGCGACGTGAAACCGGCGCCGATTCTGCTGGTCGCCATAACCAATGTCAAATCCGCACGCGCCTGGAGAGGCTCGCGATTAGAGCTACGCTTGCGAGTCCCAGGGACATGGACAGACCAAGCCGGACAACGGGCAGCACCCCAGTCAGCAGTAGGCTCAGGGGCGCGGCGGCAAGACCCAGCGCGAATGCGACCGGAAATCGCCGGGCTTCGTGGTCGCCCGCCCGATGGATCGACGGCGAAAGGCTGAACATGAGCATGGGTGGAATCAGATACAGGGTGGCGGATGATGAGTCCACCTGAATCCGCAGCGCCCAGCCCAGGGCGAAAGTCAGCAGCGTGGCGGCGACTGCCTCACCCAGGGCCGCAAAGGCCAGTCCGGGACTCCTGGCGACGATCAGGGCAAACAGGAAACAGACAAAGATGATGATCGCCGCCGTGGTCCAGAGGCCTCCCAACAGTTCCGATTCCACAATCGGCTGAATTACCGGGAAGCCGCTGACGATGAAGTCCGGCGGTTTTTTCGCCTGGGGAGGTGGGTCCAGCAGTTCGGCGAAGACCCCCGCGGTCCTGACCAGGGCCTGAGCGGGCACGGCGGCTCGATCCACATCATTGAACAACCGGTCATTCAGGATTTGGCAAATTAACCCGATATTTACCGCCCTGCCACGCTGGATCAGAATACGGGCAAGTGTCGCGGCGACGTCAGGAGGCATCCCGGACGACTTGAAGGATTGGGTCGAGGCGATGACTTTTGCCAGGGCGTCATGTCCCTGGTTCAGGGTGAAGGCTTCCGCGATTCGCGCCCAGTCGTCGTCGGTGGGCGTAAACGGCGACTCAGGCGACAGCATGTATTCGTGCAGCGCCTTGATGATTTTCTCGTCACGCATCCTGGAATCGCGTGCCGGGGCCATTGCCGCTGAGACGGCCTCATCTATTCCGTCCCTGGTGAGCCCGAGGCGGTAGTGGCGCGACAGGGCCGCAAGACGCAGGTGGTTTACGCGCCGATCCGTCGATGGCCCAGTTGACGGCGGAAACGAGGTCGGCCGACGTCGATTGATTGCCGGACTGGACCCTCAGCGCCAGCATGGCCTCGTTACGGTCATCGTTGACCATGGGACGCACGTCGTCGCTGCCCTCCAGAAAGAACCACAGATTATTCAGGGTCTCGCCGTTGACTGGGATCCGATGGACGCCGCTGAAACGATGGGCGAGGAAACCCAGGACCTGCGAGATTGATCTGACGTCGGCAAACGCGCCGCTGCCCTCCAGGAGGTCCGTCAATCGCATTATCCTGGACGCGACGGCCGGATCCCTCAGATCCCCCTTCACGTCCACCTGGATGAACTCGTCGCCCCCGAAGCGGCGGTCGAAAAAGGCGAGTGTCCGGCCCACCTCCCCCGAATCGGTGAATAGATCGCGCAAGCCGACAGCGAAACGGATCTGGGTGGAGCCCACGATTGCAGCCATCACAACGAACACCAGCAGGTTTAAGTAGAGTTTTCGGGATTGTACGGCCGGATTGGTTTCGGGCCTGTCCGCCAGAACGGGTTTCAGAAAGGACACCATGGGCAGAAAAACCATGACCCCAACGGCGGCGACGGCGAGCATGCCAATCGCCATTGCCTCGCCGAACCTGGCCAGGTAGGGCAGGGATACCGGCGTCAGATGGCCGAACGCAATGACGGCCGCGAAGGCAGCGACGGCGCCCACCAGCATCACCATTACCGTCGGTGGAAGCGGGTTGGCGCGACCCTCCAGGCGATACTGAACGCCGCGTGCGTAGGTCAGGGCCGCGGCCACCAGTATCAGCAACAGACCGTTTACCGATGTCATGGTCAATGCATAGCCGGCGAGGTCCATGCTGGCCAGCCACCACACCAGGGAAAGTCCCGAGCAGAACATTACCAGGACGATCGACCACACGTTGCGCGTCCTGATCAACAGCACCCCGAACAGCAGAACAACGAAGATGGGCACAATCCAGATCAGTTTCGCGTACACGTTGTGCGTGACCATGTTGGTTATGAAGGGCGCGCCGAAGTAGAAGGCGCCCATCGGCCCCCTTTCCTGATCGACGATGGCCCGCACCTTGCGGGCCGCGGCGCGCGGGTCCTTGCGCGGGTCCAGACGGATGAGGACCATGTAGCCCTTCAGGTCGCGGCTGACCAATGCGCCTGGAACCTGCATGTCGCCCAGGATTCGATCCGCCAGTTTTTTCAGCCCCGCCTGGTCCTGCGGGATGGAAGGCACCATGAGTTCGGCGTTTATGGTGCCGTCCTCACCGAGCCTCAGGGTCTGAACATTGGTCAGGCTGCGCGCCAGCAGTACCCCGTCCTGCTTGCCCAGTCCGTCCGTGATCCGCGACAGCCTGGACAGGCCATCCGTGGTCAGGGGCGCGTCGGCCTCTTCCAGACCGATCATCATGGTGTGGAGGACCCCGAAGCGCTGGTTCATCCGTATCCAGGTATCTACCTCGGGCCGGTCCCTGGGCAGGTATGCCGTGGGGTCGCTGGTTGTTTCGATTCTGGGCGAAACCGCCGCTGAAAGAGCAGTGAGGGCGGTGGCGACCACCAGGATGGGCACCCGCCTTTTTTGCACGAAAATGGCGACACGGTCCCATGGGCCTGCCGCGCCTCCAGGTCCAGGACCACTGTTCATCAGACCTCCTCACGGCTCAATTAGGGGCGTCCTCGAACATCGCCGGGTACTGGGCGATCAGGTCCGCGCAGGACCATTCCTGGTGGACACGGCGCAACTGATAGAAGGTTTCGGCGTCCGGAGGCGCCGCGGGCGTGATTGGAGCGACTGCGTTCAGCACGTTCGGGTCTGCGCCCAGCCCCTTCTCCTCGATCTGAAACTGAAGCGCGCCGGTTATCCACTGACCATCCTGGGAAAGAGTTCCTGCATCGAGGTCCCAGATTGCCCTGCGGGCCATGTATCTGACCCCCTCGAACGGAGCCAGCACCCGAATGGTAACGCCGGGGTTGCCGTCGCCGTCCTGGTCCCAGACCAGGGGCGAGTCGGGCGTGTCGGGCACTGGGTCGGTCTCTGGATCC
>JAADHL010000219.1:5847-6835 GCA_013151875.1 Deltaproteobacteria bacterium | reverse complement strand
TCCGGTTTCAGGATTTCGTTGCCCTTGGTATCCACTTCATTCGGCTGGTCGCAAAACGTCAGGACCATGCCTCGATCCCCCGGGGGAAACTCGACGAACGATACCATGGCCAGGTCCGTGACCGTAATGTCCCACAGTTCCCCCGCGGGTTCGAAGGTGCCGTGTTGCGCCACCCTCATCGCCCATTGTCCGTTCATGCCCTCCCCGCGGCCCTCGCCCAGAACGGCGTCCTGGGCCGGATTGCTGCACTGTACGTCGTCCGCCGGAGGGGATGGATAGGTGTCGCTCAGACGGGCGGTGCCGTCGGCCCCCCAACCGCATGACCAGAGCGGCAGGATCATCGCGGCCGCCAAAACGATCCCTGGCCTGTTCGTTCTCATCGTCATCTCTTCTCCCGCCGGCTGGTGCCGTCAACCGGCTTGTCCTTACCAACTCACCTTGCCCTTAAAGAAAACCACGCTGCGTCCCGCTGCCTTCTGGCCGAATTTATAGCGGCCGGCGTAGGAAAGTTCGTCGTGCGATTTGGTATCGCCCAGGAACGCCCACACGCCCATAATCAGTTCCACTGAAGGCGCCGCCACCCATGTGATCTGTGGAAACAGGGCCGCGGACAGGTCGTCCACGTCCCAGGCCGCGGAAAGCAGGAACTTGAGGGAATCATCCAAAAACCGCATCTCAATGGCCGGAACCAGATAGTTGTGCAGTCCGTATGCGTCGTTGAACTCGTCGATGAATCCCCTCACGTACTGGAGGTTCGCGTACAGCCATGACGTGAAGGTGTAGTCCATTCCCACGGTCGCTTTGACGAATGGCGTGGAGGGAACGTTGAGGTAGGACATCTCGATGTCCGAACGCACGCCGTTGTTCAGAACGAACAGCGCGAAATCCACGCTTTCGGGAAAGAACACGGCCAGTTCACCGAAAAAGCCCGGGACCTTGTCGGAAGCAGCGGAAAAGCTGAAGTCGAACCCGGCCACGTGCATACGGG
>JAADHL010000219.1:0-5775 GCA_013151875.1 Deltaproteobacteria bacterium | reverse complement strand
GTGAGGTCGGCAATCGCGGGGTAGGCCACTGGAAAAGAGAAACGGCCGTAGTAATAGCTGAATGAAAAGTCCAGGTCCCCGAAATCGCCCAGGCCGAAGCGGAACTGGGTCTTGAGGGCGGCCTGGGAGTTTTCGATGCTGAAGTCAGGGGTCAGGGTCTTGATTTCCGGTGTCAGGAAGTTCAACTGGCACGGGTTGTAGGTCGCGAAATAATTCTTCAGGATCTGCATGTCGGACCTGCCCAGCGGAGGGACCGGCGCGCTCAGGAAACATCCGTCGCTGGTGGTTTCGACCGCGAATGCCAGGGACGCGGACGCCGGCAGCAGCGATGGCTTGAACAACGGTATCCACACCGCCTCGATGGTCAGCCACTCAGTGGGATACAGGTTGAATTCCACCATCTGGTTGGGCACCTTGGCTGTGTAGTCCAGCGGGTCCGAGAAATCATGGGAGTTGATGTTGTCGGTAGGGTTGAACATGTCGGCGGTGCCCCATGTCTTGATCATGCGGCCCACTTTCAGGTCCCATATATCGCCCCTGACCGCCAGGAATGCCTCGTTCAACTGGAGGTCGTAGGGGTCTATCTTGTCCCTGCCGACCAGTTCGGGGATGGTCGCGGCCTCGTTGAACCCGTAAAAGCGCAGTCTGCCTCCGACAACGGCCTGGACGCGGTCGTTCGGGCTCACTTTGATCCGCAGGTCCACGTCGTTGCGGTTCATCTCGAACTTGTACCCATCGCCCTGTTTCGGACCCCGATAGTCCTCAATCATAAAGCGTATGTCGCTTTGGATGAACCCGGTGAATTCGATTTTGTCGGTCCAACTCGAAGCCAGGGCGTCACCTCCGGCCGCCAGTGTCAGCAGGATTGCCGACAGGAACGCGGGCGCGGTGCGAATGCTGAACAGGTTCATGGTCGCTCCCGTTATCGTCCCCACTGAAGCTGTCGCACGGTGAACATCGAATCGGGCAGGCCCTCGTTCACCCTGAAGTCCTTGATGTCGAGCCTGGTGGAATGGCCGGTGCGGACATCGGTCACTATGACGACCGAGTTTCTGGTCCGGCCGTTCGCATACTTTTTGGGATGGCTGTTTTCCATGGTTTTCACCAGTTTGCCGTCGCCGTCGTAGTATTCGATCCCGTCCTGCTGGAAATCCTTTTTGTCCACCTTCAGCACGACCCTGGAATACGAAACCTTTTTATCAGGTTTTGCCTTGCAGTTCAGATACCAGTGTGAGGCGTCCTCTTTCAGCAGCGCGACGTCGTACAGCGACACCCAGTCCAACGAGGCCATGTCCTCTGTCGTGAAATCGGAGCCCGCGAAGCTCTGGTTCATTGCGTGCGACGCGACCCTGCGGACCTTCTTGTAGCCTGGCAGGTACACGTACACACGACTCCTCCCCTCCACCAGGGTGGCCATTCCCTTCATTTCGCCGGACGTGAAACGGACCAGCCTTTTGGAAGTGCCCTTCTGCCTGGTCGTGAAGTCGTACGATTTCGTTGAACCGTCGACGCCCTTTACCGTCATGGTGACTTCCATGGTCTGGTCCTCGAATCCGGAAATCGTGTTCTGCATCTTCTGGACGATCTGTTGGGGAGTCAGCGTGTCGGCGAGAGCGGTTTCCGGCGCCCAGATGGACAGTATTCCGCACAGGGCCGCCGCGGCGATCCAGGTGCCTGACGGTGTCATCGATTTCATGTTTCGAACCTCCATGATGTCATCGCTGCAAGCCTTTATTGCATTGATTCAGACGCATGGCAAGGAGGTTCATGCGTGCGTTTCCGCACATAGTTGCGGTCACTCGAAAAAAAGCGCCCGGCGTGCGATTCCGCACGGGCGGTCATCGTCGCGGGTGCCGACCATCAGCGATGACTACCTTGTCGGGGTTCATCAGATTCGCGGGATCAAAATACGACTTGATGGCGCGCATGTATTCGATGCCGACCGGGTGCTCAGCGCCCAGAATCTCCCTGTTGCCCAGTCCAATGCCGTGTTCACCGGACACCGTGCCCCCCGCCTCCACGGCCGCCAGCCCCAGCCTGGCCTTTTCCCTGAGGGCCTCATCCTTGCTCCAGGCGCCGGTCCCGCCCAGGGGCATCAGGAAATGCAGTATGCCCAGGCCGACGTGACCGAAAACATACATGCCCCTGCCTGTTTGCATGGCCCGCTTTTTCGCGTCGGACACGAACCCGGGCAGACTCAGCAGGGGCACAGCGCAATCGGTCCTGACCACGCCATCCGGTTGGGCGGCCTCCCGGATCACACCGGTCATCCGGTGACGCAGTTCCCAGGGATCGGGGATCTCGTCGGGCAGTTGGATGCCTAAGTGTTCGCCAGCGACGTCCTCGGCCGCGGCAAAGCCCTCCTCGCAGTCCTCGGCGCGTCCGTGAACCTCTATGAACAGGGCGTGTCCCTTAGGCAGGGAAGCAAAGGATGGGATGGCCCTCAGCAGGTCCATCGTATCGGCGTCGGTCAGTTCCAGGGCGGCCATCTCGGGGATGTACGCTGCCATCTCTGAAGCGGCGGCACAGGCGGCTGCCACGTCGGGAAACAGGAACCCGCCCTTGCGCGATGCATGGGGCACCGGCGCCAGGCGCAGCGTGATCCCGGTTATCAGGCCCAGGCACCCTTCCGCGCCGACGAACAGATCCTTCAGGTCGAAGCCGGCCGTGGTCTTGGGCACGACGGTACCCACGCGCATCAGGTCCCCGCGACCGGTCACGACCTCCAATGCCGACACCCAGCGCCGGGTCCCACCGTACTTCAAGGCGTAGATCCCACTGGCGTTGGTGGAAACCATGCCCCCGATTGTGGCTACGTCCGCCGAGCCCCCGGGGGACGGCGGAAAGAACAGGCCGCTTTGACGCAGCAGGCGATTCAGTCGGTCGTAGACGATGCCCGGTCCCACGGTCACTCGCTGCTCCTCCGGCACGGATTCGATCACCTGGTCCATGGTCGAAAAATCTACAACCACTGCATTGGGCGTCGGAATGGAACTCCCCTCCAGGCTGGTCCCAGCGCCTCTGGCTGTCACCGGAACCCCGTGTTCCAGAGCAGCGCGCACGATCGCAACGGCGTCCTTGGCGCAGGACGGCCTGCACACGCAGACCGGCTTTTCCGGTTTCATGTCCGATTCGTCGTGAGACGCCGCAAGCAGATCAGCGGGCCCTGTCAGCACCTTTTCCGGTCCCAGCGCATCCCTCAACGCGTCGATGATTGAGCCGCGTTTCATGACGGACATGGTCAGCCGTACGGGCAGTCGCGTCAAGTGCCGGGGTCTGACCCCCGTTTTTCCTCCATTTTACGAGCCGACGATTTGACACGGTTGTCCCTTTAACGCAATCCTTTGCCATGCGTCGAACCCGCGAAAACGGCCTCGCCCTGCTTGTCGCCATACCGGCCTTGTGCGCGCTGGAGGCGTGCGGCGCTTTGGTTCCCAGAACGGACCCGTTCGTCGACGAGTTGGTCAAGGCCCAGAGTCTGCAAGCCGAGCGCTACTATGCCGAGGCCCTTTCCATGAGCGAGGATCTGCTGAAACGGGCTCGGAACGAAGAGGAAGCATGCAGGGTCACCATGGTTCTGGCGCGGTCCAGGGCGGGGCTTGGACAATATGCCCGGGCCCTGGACACCTTCGCCCGTCTGTCGGACAAGTGTCGGCGTTTCCCCATGGCGTCGGCGAGGGGCCTTTACGAGATGGGCGTTTTGATAGCCGAACACGCCGCGGACAGGCTGGATGCCCTGCCGGTGTTCAGGGCCGTTGTTACCAGGTTTCCCAACGAACCCGCTGCCAAGCGATGCGTGATCTGGATCAGGGACATCATCAGGGAAAGATTCGGCCCGGCCAGCGTGATAACCGAACTCAGGGAAATGTATCGCGAGGTAGCGCGTTCGTCGGTTGGACCTTATCTGGTGTTCGAGGCCGCGCTTTTGGAAGAGGCGCTCGACGCGGACGGTCCCTTCAGGGCCTTGTCGCTTTATCGCCTGATCATCGAACGCCACCCGGACAGCGCACTGGTGGACGACGCCCAGTTCAGGTCCGCGCGAATCAGTCTGGACATTGGCCTGGCGTGGGATGCCGTAGCCTTCCTGAAGGCCATCATGGCCCGCCGCGAGACTTCGCTGCTTTTCGGCTCGTACGATTCGTCGATGTATCCGAAGGCCATGTTCCTTCTGGCGGAGGCGCTGTACAAGGCCACGGGCAATCCGGATGACGCCATTCGACAGTATCGGCATTTTATAGCCACGTATACCGACAGCTTGAAGCGTGACGATGCGTGGTTCCGGATATATGAGTTGCTGGGCGAATCCGGTCGGAAGAATGATGCCCGCAAAGTCCTGGTTTCCCTTGCAAGGGACTTCCCGCTGTCGGAAAAGGGCAGGGAGGCCAGGCGCATTCTGGATGGAGGGAAAAAATGAGGACCAGGACACATCGTCGATTTTCGGTCGTCGATTTAGGCCATGTCGCCGCTGCGTTGATGCTGTTGGGATGCGGTGGAGGCGGCGGCCTGGGCGGCGGGGAATTGCCGGATGCGCAAACGAGCCCCGACGGCATCATCGACACGGGCAAGCCGGATCTCCCGCCGAGCTCGACCCAGCCTGTTTTCGATCCGGTATCCGACGACTTTTACGCGCTGCCGTTTCCCAGCAACACTTATCTGAACGCCGTGGGCAGCCTGGAACTGTGGAATTTTCCCAATCCGGCGAACGTGGGCGTGCTGGACTATGTTCTGGGCATCGCGGAGGATGAACTGGACGGCTTTTCAGTCGAGCAGGTCGTCTATTTTCCGTTCGACGGCGGTCTGGATACCTCCGGGCTGCCCGCCACATGGATACCGGCGGACAAGGACATGGCAGTCCAGATCGTGGACGTGACCGACGGGCCGGATTATGGCGACAGATTGCCTTTGATCTGGGAATACCGGGCCGATGAAGGGATGTACATTGCAGGAGATACCCTGATGGTCAGACCCTTGTTGGGCTACACGCTGAAGGAGGGGCATACATACGCGGCTTTTGTCACCAGCGACCTGAGGGGCGCCGACGGCGGCAGTGTCGAGGCAGCACCGTATTTCCAGGATGCTTTGGCCGGGACTCTCGAAGGCGATGACGGACTCGTCCAGTCGCTCGTTCCCCTCAAGACCCTGCTGGATCAGTCGCCCGATCTGGCCTCCAGGGTGGTCACCGGCACGGTATTCACCGTTGGCAACCCATCTTCGGAACTGGTCCGGATACGCGAGTACCTTACCAACGAGGCCGCTCCCCCCGAACTGGTCGAAGGAAGCGTCAACCACGCTCTTGTGGAAGGGGTCGTCGAAACCAGTTTTTCCATCTATGAAGGTCAATACACGGCGCCCAACTTCCTGAAGGGCACGCCGCCCTACGACGAGGAAGGCGGGTTCGAGTTCGACGAATCGGGCGCGCCCGTGGTCCAGTTCGAAGAGAAGATGACGTTCGCGTTGAGCGTCCCCAGGAACCAGGAAATGCCGGCAAACGGCTGGCCCATCGTCATCTACAGTCATGGCACCGGCGGGGACTACCACAGCTTCATCAAGAATCCCGGCATCAACCTCAACCATGAGGGCCTGGCGGTCATCGGGATAAACCAGCCCCTGCATGGGGACCGCGTGAATCCTCCCCTGGACAAGAGCGTGCTGGAACTCTATTCATTCAATTTTCTGAACATCGAGGCGGGACGCACCGTTCAGCGCCAGTCGGTCCCCGACAATATCTCGTTGATGCGGATGATAGAGGCGGGCAACCTGGTGATTCCCAAGGAT
>JAADHL010000122.1 GCA_013151875.1 Deltaproteobacteria bacterium | reverse complement strand
GCAATGGGACTGTTGCGTCACGTAGGCGTGTATCCGGCCGAGGTGACCGACGGGCAGGACATCCACCTGGACATACCCCTGGACCGTGACCTTCCCGTCAGGCTCTTGAACGCACCCGGTGGCCCCGAAGGGCCCAACGACCACAGCGTTCGCATATCACTGGACCTGGGTTCGGACGGCTCTCTGCGACTTTGGCCGGCTCAGTCAGGTCTCGACAAGGACCACTTCGTGTTCAGGCATCTGCCCAGGGATTTCAACAACGCCCTCGAAGGTTCGACAATCCAAATCCGGGCGCAGGCGTCCACGCAGTCGCCGAACCAGATACCGTATTCCGCCTCCATGGAAAGGGATTGGGCCCTGGGCCGGTCCCCAGCGGTGGCCCGAATACAAGGTGACGCGGTCGAACTCCTTGATCCGGATTTCAGGCCGGACGCCACCGGAGGATGCGGCCTCGCCGGCGGCGGGGGCATCGTATTCTCGCCAGGGGGACGCGCCTGGAATGTGGATGCCTCCGGAAACGTGTTCCAAATGCAGTCCCTGTCCTTTCGGACGCTGCGAGCATGCAGTTCACTGAAGGCCGGCGGGGTCCTCGCCGTCGGAGACAATGGATCCATCGTCAGATGGGACGGCTCGTTCGCGGTTCAGGAGACCGCCCCAACATCCAGGCGACTCAACGCAGTGGATATCGCTCCGGACGGCACCGAGTTCGCCGCGGGTGACGGCGTCCTGCTGATGCGCGCGCCGGGCGCCGAATGGCAAACCCTGGATTACGGGTCCAAGGCCCCCCTGAACGCGGTGGTAACGGCCGCCGATTCAACCGCGATGGCCGTTGGTGACGGGGGCCTGGTCGTGCGTATACGTGACAACAAGGCGACGCCGCTGTTGCCCTATCCAACCTCCCAGGACATCATCGCCGCCACGCCTTATGGTTGGGGCGTCCTGATGGTCGGTTCACATGGCGTAAGCATCCTTGGGGGATTCGATGGCGGCTTCATCGAACTTGAAACCCCCTTCACCTCGGACATCCTGACGATACTCGCCCAGGCGGATGGGACCGTGCTCGCCGCCGGCGCGGCGGGCAGGATTATGCGCTACCAAGACGGCATCTGGGCCGAGCTTCCCTCCCTCGGGTTCACAGGCGAGGCAAAGACGCTTCTTCCGGGCGCGGACGGCTCCGCAATCGTGCTTTCGGGCGATGTCGCCCTGGTCGGCCCCTTCCTTCACCTGCCCATCTTTTCGTCGCCGCCCCAGGACGGACTGTGGTCCAATCTCACCCTCCAGTGGACGCGCGACTCGCCCCCTGAACCGTCCATGACCTATTCCCGGCTCTATGGACCCAAGTCATCACGGGAGTGGTCGGTCCTGGGCTCCGGCTCCATCGATACGGTCCATCTTCCGGATCTCGCCGTCGCGGCGGCGCCGTTCATGGAGGTTTCGCCCCTCCCTTCCGGTGAGGTTCGGCTGCATTCGATCCAGATGTTGATCGATCATTTCGATTTCAACGCATTCGATGCAAATGCCTTTTCGATGTCTCAGTGGAGGTCGTGGACGGTGGACGAATTCGGTTTTCTGAAACCCTGAATTGATGGCCGGACTAGCGGGCCTTGCGTTTCTTCCTTTTCTTCTTTTTCCTACCTGGGCGGCCGGAGGGCTTCTTTTCTTCCTGCGGCTCCTCTTCGGCGGCGGGGGCGTCCGCCGCCACGGCCCCCATTATCAAAGTCTTGTCCGCGACGTCCCCATCGGCCTCATCTATTTCGACCGGCGAGGCCTCTTCCTGAACCGCCTCCTGATCACTCTGTTCCGGGGCAGGTTCAGCGGTTGCCTCGGTATCGGTTTGGGATGATGATTCTTCGACTTGTTTTTCTTCGACTGGATTATCCTCGACCGGGGTTTCTTCGCTAATCGCTCCCATTACCATCGTCCCGCCGGATAGTTCCGAGTCCGGGGCGGCGAGTTCCGAATCGGGCTCGACTTCGGGCTCGGCATCCGTCTCCGGCTCCGACTCGATCTCGGGTTCGGGCTCGGCATCCATCTCAGGTTCCGGCTCGATCTCCGGTTCGGGCGCGGCCTCGGTATCCGTCTCTGGCCCCGTCTCCACTTCGAGTTGCACTTCGGGCTCGGGTTCAGGAGTCGCGGACGTCTCCTCGCCCGGTTTCCTGCTTGTGAACAGCTCTGCGTACCGATCCAGCATTTCTTCAGGTTCGGGCAGCCGCCGATGCCTCTCCAGCAGGTCGATGACGATATTCGGATCAGACGACATGGTCAGCCTCCTCCACCGGGTGTCATCCCGATGTTTGCAGGTACTTCAGCAACTCGTCAAGTACGCGTTTGCCGTCAACACCCTGGACCCCCCCCTGCGCCAACGCGGGACTACCGCCGCCGCGTCCGCCCAGGCCGCCCAGGACCTCCTTGAGGATCAGATTGGAGGGATGGCTGTCAACGACATCCCTGGTGGCGGCCAGCAGGACCATCAGACGGTCGCCTTCCCTGCGCGTGATCAGCACCAATCCAGAACCCACTTTCCCCCGCATGACGTCGGCAAGTTCCCTCAATGCCTTGGGCTGAATCCCTTCGCCCGACACCGCCATGACCCGGGTTCCGCCGGATTCCAGTATCGTTTGCGCTTCATCCCCGTCGCCCCCCGCGGCCGCCTTCAGCTTCAGTTCCTGCAACTCCTTCTGCAGCGACCTCTCACCGGCAATCAGTCGCTCGACCCTCTTCACGACCATGGACGGCTCTGTCTTCAGCAGACCACCGACCCGACCTACCAGACCCTCCAGATCGCGCAGCCGCTCCAGAACCGCGGGGCCGCTGATCGCCTCGATGCGCCTGACCCCAGCCGAAATGCCGGTCTCTGAAATCACCTTTACCAGCCCGATCTCGCCGGTGCGCGCAACGTGGGTCCCGCCGCACAATTCCACGGACTCGCCCATGGTGACCATTCTTACGGTGTTTCCGTACTTGTCGCCGAAAAAGTGCAGGGCCCCACGCGCGACCGCGTCCTCGAAATCCGTTACGTCCGTCAGCACTTCATGGTCCGCCAGCACCCATGACGCAACGGCGTCCTCCACCCGCGATACCTCGTCGGGCGTCATGGCGCCGGTATGCGAAAAATCGAACCGCAGCCTCTCGGGTGACACCAAGGATCCCCTCTGCCTGACGTGGTTTCCAAGGACCAGGCGCAAGGCGTGGTGCAACAGATGCGTGGCGCTGTGATTCTTGCGTGTGAGGTCCCTCCTTTTCCCATCCACGCGCAAATGGCATCCGTCCGACTCGCGAATCTCGCCCTCGGTGATGCGGACCACGTGCAGTATCACATCCTGCTTCGGCTTCTTCGTGTCCAGCACAACGGCCCTGCCCCGCGGTCCGGAAATAACGCCCGTGTCGCCGACCTGGCCGCCTGATTCGCCGTAAAAGGGCGTTTCGCGGGTGAACAAAAAGACCTCGCGGCCCTCGCCCGCCACTTTGACCGGACCGGTGCCTTCGTACATGGCTACGACCTCGGAATCCGCTTCCAGGGTGTCGTAGCCCACGAATCCGCGTCCACCCCTGGCCCCGCGGATCTCAATCATCCGTTTGACCGCGGTATCCAGGGCCTGCCTGTCGCCTCCGTTCGACCAGGAGGCGCGTCCACGCCGTCGCTGTTGTTCCATTTCGCGATCAAAGCCGGCCTGGTCGATACCCAGACCGTGCTCGGATGCGATCACCTTCGTAAGATCGGCCGGAAATCCATGAGTGTCGTAAAGGGTGAATACCGTGCCGCCATCGATCTCTTTTCCGCCCGCCTGCTCGGTTCGTCTGATGGCCTCGTCCAGAAGGTCCATGCCCGATGACAACGTCTTCAGGAAACGCTCCTCTTCATTCCCACCGATGCGACGTATGACATCGGCGGACCTCGCCAGTTCCGGCCACGCATCACCCATGACCGACGAAACCTCAAGGCAGATCCCGACAAAGAACGGCTCGGTAAGTCCCAGCTTGTTTCCGTAACGAAGCGCGCGTCTCATCAATCGCCGCAGCACATAGCCCCGCCCCTCGTTGTCCGGATACACGCCGTCGCTAATCAGGAACGCAGTGGCGCGGGCGTGGTCCGCAATCACCCTGAGCGCTGTGTCGGTTTCCTCATCGGATCCGATCTCGATTCCCGCAACCTCGGCGGTCTTTTGCATCAGGGGGAGGAAGAGGTCCGTGTCGTAATTGGAACGGGCCCCCTGGAGCACGGCGCAAATGCGTTCCAGGCCCATGCCGGTGTCAATCGAAGGCGCGGGCAGGGGGGACAACGCGCCCTCCGCGTCACGGTCATACTGCATGAACACCAGGTTCCACAGCTCCATGAATCGATCGCCTGGGTCCTTCAGCAGGTCCGTCCCCTTGAATGAGGGGCCTCGATCTATGTGAATCTCGCTGCATGGACCGCACGGCCCGGTATCCCCCATGGACCAGAAGTTGTCAGGGTCGTCCAGCACCCGCTCGGGGTCGACGCCCACGTCCTGGGTCCATATCCGTCTGGCCTCGTCGTCGTCGGGGTGCACCGTAACCAGAAGATCACCGGCCTTCAGGGCATATTCGCCGGTCAGAAGCTCCCAACCGAACCCAATCGCGTCCTTCTTGAAATAGTCGCCGAACGAGAAATTGCCCAACATTTCAAAGAAGGTGTGATGACGCGGGGTCCGTCCAACCTCCTCCAGGTCGTTGTGCTTGCCGCTGACACGCAGGCATTTCTGGGACGAGGCCGCCCGCTTGTATCCAGGGTCCCTGTCCCCGGTGAACACATCCTTGAACTGGACCATGCCGGCATTGACGAACAACAGGCTGGGGTCGTCCGGCGGCGTCAGCGAATGGCTGGAAACCACGCGATGCCCCCGGTCCTCAAAGAACTTCAGGAACCTCGAACGTACCGTCTCAGATTTCAAGTTTGCCTCGTCTGGATTTTTCATTTTGCAGGGAGTCCAGGGAGCTTCCGGCCTGGTTCGATATCCCCTCCACGCGCAGGGCGAAGTCCGCGGGGTTGCTGCAGAATTCCATGGCCATGTCCAGGGTGATCCGTTCTTCCCGGTACAGTTGCATAAGGGACTGGTCGAATGTCTGCATGCCGTATTGCTGGTGGCCCTGGCTGACGGCCTCATGCAGGTCGTCGGTGCCCTCCTGGGTCTTCAGCAGGTCCTTGATCCGCCCAGTCGCAAGCATTACCTCGACCGCCGGCACCCTGCCCTTATCGTCCGATCTGACCACCAACCGCTGGCTGATCACTGCCTTGAGCACCGAGGCAAGCAGGAGCCGCGCGTATTCCCTCTCGCTTTCCGTAAACACGGAGGTGACGCGATTGACGGTCTCTCGGGCATCTATGGTGTGCATGGTTGAAAGCACCAGATGGCCGGTCTCCGCCGCGATGAGCGCGGTTTCGATGGTCTCGCGGTCCCTTGCCTCCCCAACGATTATTACGTCCGGGTCCTGCCTCAGGGCGGACCTCAGACCGTCCTGGAACGTAGTCACATCGGAACCAACTTCCCTTTGTGTTATCAGTGACTTCCGGTCGATTATCATATACTCGATCGGGTCCTCGATGGTGATGATATGGCAGGCCCGCACCCGGTTGATCTGGTCCGCAATTGCGGCGAGGGTGGTGGACTTGCCCTGCCCGGCCGCGCCCGTTACAAGGACCAGGCCGCGCCGTTCCTCGACTATCTTTTCGATCACCTTCGGCAGGCCCAGTTCCTTGATGGTCGGAATACGCGCCGGAATGACCCTCATCACCGCCTGATTGCCGGTGCGGCTGCGGAACAGGTTTATCCTGAACCTGCCCAGGCCC
>JAADHL010000354.1 GCA_013151875.1 Deltaproteobacteria bacterium | reverse complement strand
AGTGTCCGGGGACAACTTGACCATGCCGTGAGGCACGCATGGACCGGGAACGACGTTGCCTGGTCCTTTGGAACCGATGAACGGGTCGACCCAGCGCGCGACATCCGGAATCGGTTCTGGCTGGACCTGCGTTTGTTCGGTGCCGCAGGAAGCAATCGACAAGGTGATGACCGCAACCAAGCCGTTTGACGAAAACATGCGTTGAGACGTCACTTTATTTTCTCCCTGAACTCAGAAATCAATTCGCTGGAAGCCGGAAGCCAACGGGACTTGTGAAATTTCCGCTCTGCCTCGCCGGCCTTCAAGACGATGCTGGTCACCAATCTGCCGTTTCGCGAAAACACGTGCGCGCGGCCCCTTGGCCCCAAAACCACCACGGTGTCGTTTCGCGCGTCGTGCAGAATCCTTTCGTCGGGAACCTTCAATGCGTCCTTGGCGGCCTGCGCAATTGGACGACCTCCTTCATCCTGGCGCCTGCGGGCGTGAGCCGTCTTTCGGCGGCCGGACCTGAAGATGCGTTCCAGGTCGCCCTTGAGCTTGTTCAGCAGGGGGGCTACTTCCTTTTCGAGTCTGGGATTGAACCCCCGGTGTTCGTCGGCGGCCGCCTTCCGTCCCATCTCGACAAGACGGTCGCGCGTGACCTGAACGGTCCGACGCAGCGACTCGGCCGGTCCTCGGTTCCGTGACCTTGCCGCGGCCTGTGTAATGGAATCCACGGTCAGGCCCAGAAGGTTGAGGCGAAGACGCCGGCCCGAGCCCTGACTCCTTGTTTCAACCATTTGAAAAGTCACGGCCGTGCGACTGGGCGAATTGCCTGTTGGGTTCAGGTCGTCCGGAACCAGCCCCAGCACCACCTGACCCAGCACGTTATATGCCTTGTCGCCGCGACCGAATCCAGGCAGGAGGTCGCCCGTCAGTTCCCTGGAATCCTGTACTACGGCGATGATCTCGGGTGGAGAGCCGTAAAGCAGTTCCGCCCTGCCGTCGCCTTTCGCGATGCACAGATTCGCCAGCGATTGCCACTGGGGACGTCCATTTGCCGCATAGCCGATAAAGGTTTCGTCGGGCGCCGGGGGGATTGAGTGCACGCAATCGGGCTGGTCGCATTGAAAACAATAGACCCTGCCGTGACGGTAGGTCCCCAGACCACGGATCGCCTCGGCAACGCGGGAACGAATCATGCGCACAAAGCGCTTGGCCTCGTTTCGCCTGGCGCCCTCGCCGCCGACCCTGCCCAGCCTGACCGTGACGGGCAGCGTCACCTCTTCGACCGGGAGATCGTTGTGGGACTGTATGCCCTCGGACCTGGCCACGGAACGCCCCAGCGCGTGGAGTTCATCCAGGATGTCGGTCGCCCGGCGTTCGAGGGAGCCCGCCGGCCGACCCTGTGTACCGCGCCTCATTGACGGCCTGGACCCGCCGCGGCCTTTCGTGTCTTTCATCTGGTCCCCTCAATCGTCATAATCGCCGCCTTTACCCTTGTCCTGGTCGGTGCTCCGGTCAATCATCGGGGCCCTGGCGCGGATCTTTTCGGTCGTCCATTGCGCGGGGTCTTCAAGGCGTTCGGACTTTGGCCCGATGTCGTGGGAACCTGCGGCGAGCAGGGCTTCCATTACCAAAGGCGCGGTGTCCCCCGCGTTGAACACATCCGTCAGCAGGCGGTACACGAAGTCCTCGACGCCCTGTGTCATGCGTTCGCGGATATCGGCCGGCTGGGCCATCAGCCTGTTTTCGAACGGGAGGTTCAGCTTTTTGAACGCGCCCCCTTTAAGGCCCATTTTCCCGGCGGCTTCCGTCATTTCGGCCCACAGGGCCTCGGACATGCCCTTTGACGGTTCCTTGATGAATCTTCCCTGATCGTCCAGTTCGGCATTGCCGTAATCGTTGACCCTGACGCCCCAGGACACCATCTGGAGCGCGGTAGCCACGTTTGCCTTGGTGGTCCTGGTCCCTGCCGCGATACGTCGCAGCCTGTCGGAACTGTTGCCGGACGTACCGTGCTGTGCGCCGGACACATTGTAGCTTGCGATTGCCTCGTGAATCCGGACGGTCAGGTCCACCTGAATACCCTGTTCGCTGGACTGGATGCCATGCGCGCTGCCGTTGTTCAGCGCAATCCAGTCTGGAAAGATTCCGTGCGCGTTCAGTCCCCTGACCAGGAACAGCGCTTCCTCGGGCGTTGACATGCCCTCGATGCCCTTGATCTCGCCGACCTCGGTCTCGATGCCGGCCCAAAGGGGGGCAAGGGGCAAAACCTTGAGGCTTGCCAGCAGGTTTTCGTCATCGGGCAGATGCGAGGCATCGACCGCGATGGACGTGATGCCCGCGTCGAACATGGACGGTATCTCGTCAGAGGCCCGTTCAACATCGTCGGGACCCTTGATTGCATAATGGTCCGCGTGAATCGCGACTGGAACGGTTATCCCAAGTTCGTTGCACGCGGCGTCGACCCTGCGGGCGAGGTTCCAGAAACTGGTGGCGCAATAGGCGTTGCGTCCCCCTTCCGATTTCGCAATCTCGCAGATGATGGCGGCGTTGGCCCGTTGCGCGGCCCGAAGCGCGCCATGGATGACGAACAGGTTTCGTCCGTTGGCAGCGATGGTCATGGCATGGCCCTTGGCCGCAAGACCCCGGTCGATGGCCTTGCCGCTGACCAGCAGGGCCCGGGAATTGGGAAACAGCCGTACGATGTTGGGGGGGCGGCAGGTCTTGAGCGCCCGGTCGAAGTCCGAATTCATCGGTGATGCCGAGTTCATTGGTGATGCCTCCTGGTCAATCAACGAGCGGTGATGGACGCTTGATTCCGGTACCGCCGGACAAAGTTAACATGTATCCGGCCGGATCACTCGTCCAGCATTCTTACGATGAGCCCGCTTCGCAGCTTGGGCTCGAACCACGTGGATTTGGGGGGCATCACGCGGCCCGAATCCGCGACGCTCATCAACTGATCCAATGATGTCGGAAACAGCGTGAAGGCCACCTTCCAATCCCCCCTGCACCTCTTTTCCAGTTCATCGGTTCCCCTGATTCCACCCACGAAGTCGATGCGGTTGTCGGACCTGGGGTCCCTGATGCCCAGGATGGGGCCCAGCAGATTGTCCTGAAGAATGGATGCATCCAGGCCCCTGACCGGGTCGTCGGCGGGCCATGTGCCTTCCCTGGCCGTCAGAAGACGCCATTTTCCGTCGAGATACATCCCGAATTCGCCCTTTCTTTCAGGACGGGGGCCAGTGGCCGGTTCGACCCTGAATGAATGGGCCAACCGCTCGAGGAAGGCGTCTTCCGATAAGCCGTTGAGGTCCATCACCACCCGGTTGTAGTCCATGATCCGCAACTGTCTGTCCGGAAAAACCACGGCCATGAAGAATTCGTAAGGTTCATCCCCGGTTGGATTGCGGGCAAGACTGCGGGCCGCCTGGCCATGCCTGACCGCGGCCGCGGTCCTGTGGTGACCGTCAGCGATGTACAACGCGGGCACGCCCATGAACAGTTCGACCAGCTCCTCTGTTTCGGTCGGATCGGACATCACCCAGACGGTGTGCCCAACGCCGTCTTCGGTAATGATGTCGCATGCCGGCGCCCGCTCGCGCACTCTGTCGACAACGGCATCGATGTCCAAAACGGCCCTGTAGGTCAGGAACACCGGCTCGGCGTTGGCGTTGGTTTCGGTGACATGGCGCGTGCGATCGTCTTCCTTGGCCTTTCTGGTGTGTTCGTGACGTTTTATCAGGCCCTGTTCGTATTCCCTGACGCTGCAAGCGCACACCACCCCGACCTGGGAATGGCCGTCCATGGTCTGCTGGTACAGGTACAGGCAGGGTGATTCATCACGTATCAGAGCCCGGTCCCGGATCAGCTTGTTGAGGTTTTCGGCGCCTTTGGCATAAACCCGTTTGTCGTAAAGCGAGATGGACGGGTCCAGGTCGATCTCGGGCTTGCCCACGTGCAGAAAGGAGTAGGGGTTGCCTTTGGCCAGTTCACGCGCCTCGTCCGAATCGACCACGTCATAGGGAAAACTGGCGATGCGCGCGGCCAGTTCGGGTCTGGGCCTGAACGCCCTGAAAGGTCTGATCACGGACATCTTTGGGTTCTCCTCTTCACCTACGACCGTACATATAGCCAATTAGCGGTTTCCGGTCCAGTTGGCTTGCTCCAGGATCGGCTTGCCGCTTTGCCGATGCGCTCGTTTTCGCCGTCTTTGATCCAGATTTGACGCTGGATTTCAGGCAGGCTGTTAACGGATGCATTTTCGTGGGAAGCATGGTTGAATAGGCCGCCGGAAGCAGGGCGGAAAAAGTGAAGGAGTACCTGTCGCACCTCAAGGCCCCGGACCGCAGGACAGGATTGATACTGGTCCTTTCGGCCATCCTGCCCGTCCTGTACGTGTACAACGGAATTCCGTCGTTCTATCTTGGGACCGTCGCCCCCGCTTTGGGCCTGGACGGCAATCCAATGGCCGACATGTACGCCCAGTGGTACCGTTTCGGCTCGGTGTTCCTGCTGTTCTGCCTTGTCCCCATAATCGCGGGAAAGGCAGTGCTGAAAGAGGGCCCCGGCCGATTCGGTTTTGCGGTTGGCGACTGGAAGACCGGCTTGAAGGTCCTGGCAATCGCGCTGGTGGTCGCGGCTCCGTTTCTGTACATGTCCGCCGGGCAGGCGGATTTTCAGGCCGAGTACCCGCTTTCCAAACTGGCTGTCCGCGAGCCAGGCAGGTTTGCTTTCTATGAGTTCACTTACGTCTTCTACTATATTGGCTGGGAAACGCTTTTTCGCGGGTACATGCTGTTCGGCCTGAAGGACCGCTATGGGTCGTTCGGCGCCATCATGTTTCAGGCGTTCCCCTCGATTCTCGTGCACATCGGCAAGCCGGTGGGCGAGATCTGGGGGGCGGTTGCGGCCGCCTTTCTGCTGGGAGCGTTCGCGTTGAGGACGCGGTCCGTCCTGTATGTCTTTTTGTTTCACTATGCGATCGGGGTGCTGATGGACGTCTTTTGCGCTTTCAGGGGCGGGCTGCTGGGGGGGTGATCCGTGCGGGCTCTTGTGACGGGTGGAAACGGATTCATAGGCAGCCACGTGGTCCGTCGCCTGGAGGAGGCGGGACACGAGGTCAGGGTCCTCGCGCAGGACGGCACTTCTCTGACGCCGTTGGAAGGAACCGGGGCCGAGGTCGTGCGCGGGGACCTGTTGGTTCCAGAGTCGATCGAGGCCGCCGTGGAGGGCATGGACGTGGTCTTTCACCTGGCCGCGCTGGCAAAGGACTGGGGTCCGGCCGCTGATTTCATGAGGGTGAACTTCGGCGGGACCCGCTTGGTCATCAGGACCGCCGTGGCGAAAGGCGTCAAGAGGATGGTCCTGGTCAGCAGCATCGCAGTGCACCGCCTGGGGCCCGGCGGCATTCCCGACGGCGACGAGGGCCTCCCCAGGGACAACCTCGGCATGCCTTACGCCAGGTCCAAGATCCTGGCCGAGGATGCCTTGATGGAGGCGCACCGGGAGGGACGGATTGAAGGGGTCGTGGTCAGACCCGCGCTGTTTCCGTTCGGGCCGCATGACCGGACCACCTTCATGCCCTTGGCCGCGAACCTGTCCAGCTATCGGCATGTATCCGGCGGGCGGGCCGTCATGTGCTATTCGTATGTCGGGAACCTTGCCCATGGGATCGCCCTGGCCGGGGAGGTCCCTCAATCCGCGGGCGGGACCTATGTGATATCGGACGGGGTGAAGACCACCTGGAAGGACCTGATGGACCATGTGTGCGACGCCCTTGGAAGACCCCGCATACGTCGCAGCGTGCCGTTTTCCGTGGCGTACGCCGCGGCGTCCCTGGTCGAGTATGCAA
>JAADHL010000117.1 GCA_013151875.1 Deltaproteobacteria bacterium | reverse complement strand
ATGTCAACGGTTACGCCTTCGGGATGGGCGGTAACAATGCTCACTTCACAAGCCTGTAGCGGCACAGAAATGCACGACCATCGCGTCCCAGGTCCAAGGGCCGCGTGGCAAGACGCCAAGAGCGGTCCTTTGAGCGTATGACGCCTTCCCTGGGACCGTCCCCATAATCCCCGCGCGCCAGGGGACAGTCCGGACACGGCGTCTCATCGCCAAACAAAATTTCGTGACAGACACTGCCCGGGACCCTGGTCACTTCGATTCCGGCCTGTGCGGCGAATGCCCGGTTGGCCCTGACCACACGCAGGCGATCATCCACTATGGACACAGGGTCGTCCCACGAGTCGAACACGGCCTCCAGTTCCCGTTTGGCCTGTTCGAGCTGCCCGGTCCTTTCGCGCACCGTCGCCTCCAGCGCCCTGTTCTGGTCGGACAGGCGGACCATCATCTCCGCGTTGGCGCGGGCAAGGCGACACTGTTCCAAAACGGACCTGACGCCCTGGACCAGGGAGTCGTTGTCCCATGGCTTGGTGAAAAAAGCGTGGACCGACCCCTGGTTGACGGCCTCCTGCACCGCCAGGAAATCGACGACGCCGGTAAGCATCACGCGTCCCATGTGCTCGTCAAGACCGCGCGCGTGGGACAGAAAGTCCACCCCCTGCCCGTCCGGAAGGCGGAACTCGGTGATCACGCATGCCTTCAGCGACCCTTCCAGCGCGGCCCGGGCCTCATCCAGCGTGCGACATGCAGTGGTCGCAAACCCAGCGTAATCCAGAATCCGTCCAACGGCCCGCACGCAACCCGGGTCGTCATCCACCACCAGAACGGTGGGTCGTGAACTATCTTCGCTCATGGGACGATCCGATTAGGATCAAAAGTCCTTGTCATCGATGATGATCTCGCCGGTTTTCGAGTGCTGAACCTCCATGTCGTCGTCGTCGATGACGATGGCGCCCGTCTCGGTTCGATGGACATCACCGATCCCGGGATACTTCTTTTCCAGTCCCTGAATGATGCCCGCCTGCCTGTTGACTTCGACCGTCAAACGCTCGTTTTCGGATTTCAGCCGCCTGTGGGCAAGCGCCAGCCTGATGTCCAGCCTCAGGTTCTCATCGTCCCAGGGTTTCTGGAAGAAGCGATATACCTGCCCCTCGTTGATAGCCCTCATCGCCAGATCCAGGTCCGCGTTGCCTGTCAGTATGATGCGGATCGTGTCTGGTTTGATGCGCCTTACTTCCCTCAGGAGATCCAGTCCCTTCATCCCCGGCATGAGATGGTCGGAGATGATCACGTCCACCTGTCTGCTCCCGACGATCTCCAGGGCCTTGTGTGGGTCGGTCGTCTTGATCATGTTGTGACCATCGAGGCCCAGGGAGCGTTCGAGGGCGTTGAGGACGGCCTCCTCGTCGTCCACGATGAGAATGGTTGCGGTTTCCTGCATTCGTACACTCCGTCAGCGCTTGCATGAGTATAGCATCAGTTTCGAGGTCCGGCTCGTAGACGTCTCACAACGATCCAGCTCGCCCAGCCGGCCGGCCGGCTGGTTTGTAAAGTGGATGAGTGAATGCTAAAACCAGACACGCTTCCATGGAAGGAGGAATCCATGCGTATCCGATTGCTGGTGGCTTTCTGGATGGCCGTGTTCCTGTGCGCGTGCGGTAGCCCCGGACCCGGAAACTTCGAAAAATTCACGGCCAATGAAAACGGCGTGCGGCAATTGAAGGCGTATGTTCAGGATGAGTCCAATTCCATGGACGCCCGGCTCGAGGCCATGAACTCCCTGATTCAGGCGGGCTGGGCCATGCAGACCCGGGCCATCCTCGATGGCTGTCGGGACCGAGACGAACTGGCCGTGAAGCTGACCGACTCGCTGATCAGCCGCCTGCCCGGACTCTTGGGCGAACCAAAAAAACTGGCGCCGGTGCGCGACGCGGCATTCATCGGGCTCAACCGGATATCGGACGACAAACGGCTGGCATTCCAGCAAAGGCTGGCAGCCTGGGCCTTCGAGGGGCTGGGACCGGGCTCGTCCGCCGAACAGATCAAGAAAGTGGTGGAACCACGCATCCTCGTGAGCCAGATCACCGACCTCGGCAAGCCGGGAGTGGACGGCGCGGTCCTGATGATTCGCAACGGGTTCGCGGTGGACAAGCTGGCCAACTACGTGGTGGGTCTGAAGGACGCAGAAGCGGACCACAAGCTTATGGAGGCATTCAAGGCTCTGCACGCCATACCGGACATAGTGGTCAAATTCACCCATATCGACGTGATCGGCAAGATCCACAGCCCGGAAGCGGTCGACCACCTTCTGGACCTGTCCCTGGACGAGAACCAGGACCCGGACATTCGCGCCGCCGCCTTCAATGCCGCTGCCGCCACCCTGGAAAAGCCCGAGGCGCTGAAAGGCGACAGGTCGGGTGTGATCAAGCGCCTTCGCCTCCTGCTGGCAAGGCCGAATCCCGACGACCGGTGGAGCGCGGCCCGATACCTGATTGCCATCGAGGGCTTCAGCGTGGTGCCCGAGGTGATGAAGGCCCTCAAGGACGATGGGATCTATCCGAGGGCCTACGAGGACCCCATCAAGACCATGGTTGATTTCTGCCGTCAGGTAATATTCGGGAAAGGCGCCTCCGACGCTGCATGGAAGGTGGTCAAGGGGTTCCTGAAGTCGCCCAACAAGGTGCACCGCGCCCTGGGAATCGTCTGCGTCAAGGCATCCGGAGACCCTTCCAGGGCAAATCTGGTCGCCAGACTCACCCGTTCGCGCAAGGGGCTCGAAGACGTGCTGGGGGAAAAGATCACCGTGGGTCGCCTGGCCCGAAACGCCCGGGAGGGCCTGGCAATGATGGGCGAAGTAAAGGCTGCGCAGAAGGCCGGTTCAATGACGGCCGCCCAGGCCAGGAAAAAGCAGTTCCTCATACTGGTGAACCTCCTGGACACCGGCGACGACTATCGCAAGGCCGTGGAACAGCGGTTTTCAAAGGAAAAGCAACCCTGACATCATGACCGGCGGAACGCGACACCGTGTAGATTGAAGTCCGATCATCGATCGTAGATCGTAGACCGTGGGTACCCCGTGAAAGCAAGAATGCGGACCACTCAATGACTGCAACCGTTTCCACAAACGACGACGCCCGCCAGGCGGGCCGAGGATTCCTGTTCATCACCGGGGCCAAAATATGGTTCCTGCTGACCGCCACTTTCGCTTCCCTGGCATTTCCGAGGCTCTTTGGCGACCCTGTGCTGTTCGGGCGCTATCGGGTCGTGTCCGGGCTGCTGAACGTGGTCACCATGGTCGTGATCACGGCCACCGTGCAGGCCGTATCCAAACTGGTCAGCGAATCCGGCGCATCCGTCCGTTCGGTAAGGCGCTCGGCACTGACGATCCAGACCCTCCTGTTCGGCCCTGTATTCATAGTCATGTTCGTGCTGGCGGATCGGATTGCCGGCTTCCTGCTTTTGGATCCGGGTCTTGGGACACCATTGAGAGTGGCCTCCGTGGTGGTGATCGCGTACGCCTACTACGCGGTCCCGGTAGGCGCCCTGAACGGCACCAGGCAGTTCGGTCGGCAGGCCGCCCTGGACGTGTCGTTTTCCACAATGAAAACCGGCCTGATGGTGGGGCTGGTCGTGGCAACCGGTTCGGTCACATGGGCCTTCGGCGGTTTCGCCGCCGCCGCGCTGGCGGTCCTGGGCCTGTCCCTGTTCGTGGCGCGCGTGGGGCCTGACGACCCGCCCGGCCTCCCCGTCCGGGTCAGATATCTGGCCTATCTGCTGCCTCTCGGCGGATACGCTCTGGTCCTGAACCTCCTGTTGCAGGCCGACATCATCGGGCTCAAGGCCTCCCTGGGCGGTGGTCTGGATTCGCTGTGGCCAGACGCCTCTACCGCGGACATGGCTTCAATGGCCGCCGGCATCTACGGCGCGGTAAAGAACGTGGCCACGATCCCCTACCAGGCCGTCATCTCGCTGACCTTTGTCGTTTTTCCATTCGTGTCCAGGGCAACCAGCGCCAGTGACGGGGCGGCCGCGGACTCGGCCGTGTCAGGCGCCATGCGTCTGGCCGCCGTGCTGTCCGGCATGGCCACCGCGATGCTGGGCGCAACGGGCGGCGGACTGGTGACCCTGCTGTTCGGCGCCCCCTACGCGGGTGGCTCCCAGGTGCTCGTGCCGCTTCTGGCGGCCGTCAGCATCATGTCCCTGATGTTCGTCGGCAACGCTATACTCGCATCGGCCGGCAGGCCCCTTGTGTCGCTTTTTTCCGGGGGCGTGGCCGCGGCGGTGCAGGTCGGTCTGTTGTTCGCGTGGCTTCCGGGAAAGGTGGATGGGCCTGGGGCCTGGTCGGTCGCGGCCTCAGCGACTGCCGCTGGTTGCGCGAGCGGCGCCGTCATCTGCCTGGCGTACCTTAAGATGACGTTTCCAAAAGCGGCGTGGGTCAGGACCACCACACTGGCCGCGACAGGCGCCGTCATTGCGCTGGGACTGGACCGGCTGGTCCTTTCAGACGTCGCGTGGCCGGTTCGCTCACTGGCGGCGGGCGCCGTGTTCGCGGGGGTGCTGCTGGTGACTCGGGGGGTAGGACCCGCGGACCTTCACGCCGTGCGCGGCATGCTTTTCAGGGCCAAGTAAGCCTCGTCAGTTCTGAGCCACGTCAATTCTGCCCCACGTCAGTCCCTGTATTCGACCCCAACCAGGAACAGGCCCTGGGGCGGGGCCGTGGGTCCCCCTGCGGTGCGGTCACGACTCTTCAGCACCTCGTCCACCCAAGCGGGTTGATGCCTGCCGAGTCCCACCTGAACCAAGGTGCCGACGATTATCCTGACCATGTTTCTCAAGAAACCCATTGCCTCGACCTCGATCAAGATGATGTTGTCCCCCTCGCGTTCGATGCTCAGTCGATCTATCGTCCGGACCGGGGAAAGGGCGTCGCAGTGCACGGACCTGAAGGCGGTAAAGTCATGCTCGCCCCAAAGGAAACCGGCCGCGTCCCGCATGGCGTCGATGTCGAGCCGGGATGGAACGTGCCACGCTGTTCGCCGTTGAAGAGGCAGGGCCGCGTGATGATTGAGGACCCGATAGCGATAGGTCTTGGAACCGGCGCTGAATCTGGCGTTGAACGACGGGTCCGCGCGACTGGCCGAAATCACCCTTATGTCCGGGGGCAGCAGCGTGTTGAGGCCCCTCTCGAAGGCCCTCATGGGCAGGCTCTTCCCGATCCGGAAGCTTACTGGCATCGCCAGGGCGTGCACCCCGGAATCGGTCCTCGAAGACGAGTGCAGCGTGACCCTGCAACCGGTCATTTTTTGAAGGGCCGCGCCCAGAACACCCTGCGCGGTCCTCACCTCCTTCTGGACCTGCCACCCACAGAAATCGGTTCCATCGAACTGGATTATCAGCTTTACGTTGGTCATCAGGCACGGCCCGCCAAATCGGGGTCACTCCGTCTGCGCCGCCACATCATACCAGCCCTGCCCCCCCGAAGACGCTGTCACCTTCAGATAGTAGGTGCCTTTTTCATGTGTCAGAAAGAACAGTTCCTCCCCGTACTGAACCGGTGAACCCACGGCAACGGTCTGCTGGTCGCCATCCACCAGGACCGCGTGCGCAGCGACGGTGCCGTTCAGGACCCAGGCGGAAATCGCCTGCCAGGCCCCCATCTTCATGGCAAAGAAGTCCTGGTCGCCCGGACACAGGGTAAGGTGAGTAAGCAGGGATTGGCCGATGCCTCCGGCAGCCTCGATTGCGTCGTTCGGTTCCAAGCGGTCGGGGCGGCACTCCCCTGGGGGATCCTTGGCGGTGAAGCCAAGGGAGTACGCGACGGACTGGTCACCGGCCGGGCCGATCCGGACGGGGCCGGGCGCAACGGTCTTGGCCATGGCCTGTCCGTCCGCGACCTCGCCTTTTGCCAAAACGGTCTGGCCGTCCTCCCGCATGATGACCAGTGCGGGCGCAGCCTCGCCCGTGGCCGCCTGGACCCAGACCGACAGGTCCTCGCCCCCGTTCAGATCGGTCCTGAGGAAATCGGCCTTGCCAGGGCACAGTTTCAACTTGTCCCACACGGTCTCGAACACCACCGGCGCCTGCTGGGCCGTCTGGTTGGGGGAGAACAGGTCATCCTCGCACAGCACGGACTGCCCCTCGATCCGGAGGTTCATGACGTAATCGGCGGACCCCAGCCCCGCGGCGCGAACCATTGCCACATAGTCGCCTGGAGCCTCGATCACCAGTTCTTCGGTCCCGGTCGTGGATGCGGATACCCGCTGGGGAAACTGGGCCCCTTTTCTGAAAAGGAAAAGGTCCAGATCAGCCGCTTTGGGGTCGAATACGATTGAGAGATCGGCCGCCTGTCCGGTATCCAGGTGAAACCCGTAATTGTCCGTGTCCGCGGGGCAGATCACTGCCTCTACGGAACCCTCGCCCACGGACGCGGCGCCGGCGGGCGTCTGGTTGGGCTCGAATGCGTCCGGCGCGCATTGGGACGTCATGACGGCCGAGGTCATTTCGTAGGTCACCGGTTGAGCATCCTGCGGGGACACCCGCACCCGATACTCGCCGTCAACGCCCGCCAGGGCCCAGGCCCCACGCTTTGCCTGCGCCACCGTGGCGCCCCATGGATCCTCGATCTCGACCGTAAGGGGTGGGGATGCCGACATGGGACGCGCAACCACTGCCAGCCCCTCGCCCTGGGAAAGCACCTTCGTGAACACGTCGCTTTTTCCATTGCACAGGCGCAGCGCGGACATGGTTCCGTCCGGCAACTGTGGAACCGAGCCAGGCGGGTCGCCGAATACGTCCCCCATGCATGCATCGGGGTGATCGACGCCATAAGCCGCGAACGCGAATTCGCCGCCCTTCGGCACCCGTACGGAGTGATCGCAATACTGCGATTGCTGGTCATCATCGTCCGTGACCAGGAAATGATAGTAGACGATCCTGCCGTCGCCGGACGCGGCGGACAGGTCCGGAATTGTCCCTGTGAACTCATCCCCCTGCGCGGACGCCAAGTCGAGGCGATTCAGGTCGAGGCTATTCATGTCGGCCTCCCCCACGCCCTTGACGGCGCTCCAGAGACACCGCACGGACTGGACCCGACTTTCCATGTCGTCCGCCAGCACGGTCAACTGATAGCCGTCCGTCCCGTGCTGGTCGAACAGAGGCGTGTGAGACGCGGTGGGCGGCGTGCCGGGACAGCCCCCAAACATCTCGGAGTTGACCAGAATCACGGCGAAATCGGCGAAAACCCTGGGATGGGTGCCGTCATCCGCGGAAACCATGAAGGTATGGACAGGACCCTCGTCGATCTGCCCGGGTCTGGGCTTCCAGTACATTGAAGCGGTATGGCCGTCCACGGTCTGGAAAACGGCCCCGTCGATGCCTCGAACAATTTCAATGTCCAGGTTGGCCGTATCGTCGTCCCTGACCGGAATCACTGCCGTCAGGTGGTCGTCCCCGGCCAGGTTCAGGGTCCAGGCGAACGGTCCCGTGAACACGGGCACCGAACCCTCGGGCAGCACAGTCAGCGTAGTGGTTTCATCCGTGCTCCCGCCCCGGTTGTCCCTGGCCGTGAAAACCAGGTCGTACACAGCGCCGTCAGGACCGGCGTCGGAAGCAAGAGGGCTGTAGCGGAATTGCCAGGCGCCGGCCGTGTCCGCCTCTATCCGAGCGCCTTTGGGGGCGCCGGACACATCAAAGACAACAGGGTCCCCATCCGGATCGACCGAGAAAAGCGCAACGGTCAGGGTTTCGCCCACCGTAACGGTCAAGGGTCCCAGAAAGCCGATATCGGGCGGGTGATTCGTACCCCAGCAACCCACTGGTCCCCCAGCCAGAAGCATTGTGTACAGAATTATGGTGTACAACCGGATTCCGGCGGGTGGAACAATCGGGACAGGGATGTGCCTGGGCAAGCTCATCCTATGATTCTACACGTTCTGGATTCAGGTTATCGGGCGACAACCCTTACCAGCGGTGGACCTACCGACGAACGCCCATCCGTTTCCGCCTTGGTCAGGATACCCCTGGGAATGTCCTTGAGTTCCACGCGAGTGGCCCTGAACGCCTCCTTGATGAAATCGAAGGCCTTTATCGTGTCCACCTCAACGCCGCAGGTGAACAGGTCCACAGCGGCAAAATCGTATTCAGGCCAGGTATGCACCGCAAGGTGCGATTCCGCGATGATCACCACTGCGGTGACGCCGTAGGGGCTGAAGTGATGTCTTGTGCATTCCTTCAAGGTGGCGCCCGCGACCTCGCACGCCTTTATCAGGGTGTCCATGACCAGTTCGGGGTCGTTCAGGTCCACGGCACACCCATGAAAGTCCGCCACCAGATGACGTCCGAGCGCCTTCAATTTGTGTCCTCCAGCAGGATGGGTCCCTGGGTCTTTCAGGCCCCGGAACCCGGATTCATAACCCACCTCCCCGGCGCCCATCCATGGGTCCGGTCACAAAAAGCCCCTGAGACATTCCCGGAGCCCAGGTATTATCGATAGAGGGGGTCTGGAAAGTCAATACGATCAGCAGCGAACCGCGCGGCAGGGGCGGCTACTTGCGCACCATCAACATGCACCTGCTACCCGTACCTGCTACCTGCACCAGTTACTTGCACTTGCCGTAGTCTTCCAGATTTTTCGCCTTTATCCAGCAGTCCGCCCTGGCCTTTGTAACGCGGTCCCTGACGCACTTGTCGGCGCATGACACAAGAACCTTTTCCGCGGCCTCCTTGACCGCGGCCTCGGCCTTGGCCTTGGCTTCCCTGGCCGCGTTGATCGCATCGGCCTTCTGTTTGTTCAGTTCCGTGAACCTTGGGGCGAACGTCTTTGCCTTTTCGGATTTTTTGGCCTTGTATTCCTGTTCCAGGGCCTTTTTGGCGCCATCGTTGGTGGCCTCGGCCAGTTTTTCCTGTAGTTCCTTGTCGATCACGGTGACCGCGTCCAACTGTTCTTTCTGCAGGGCCTTGAGTCTGGCCGCAAAGTCGGCCTCGACCTTTTTCACCGGGTCTTCCGCGGGTTTCGCGGGCTTGATGAACCCCGCCCTGTTCTGACACGCAGCCTTGCACTCCGCCGGCGTCGCCTTCTTGGCGCACGATGAGCCGAAAGCCATGACGACCGCCAATGCAGCTACCATACAGATGCTTCTCATGTTGCCCTCCCAAAAGAAAAACAGGGACGGCCCGCCTCGCGCGCCGACTCGCGGCACGGTTTCAAGGGAACGGGCTTCAGCTTGAAGCGAATGTTTGCACCCCGTCTGGGTGAAGTCAAGGAATACCAATCTGCGGTGTAACGGTTTTGCGGCTATTTGGGAATTGACGGCCATATGGCCGCGTGGTAGCTTCCGTGGCCATGGATGTGTCCGATAACCTTAAGGGATTGCCTGCCGTTGATCAGGTGCTGGATGCCCTGGAAGCCTCCAAGGGCGAAACCGCGCAATCACGCCGGGTCCTGACCGCAGCCGTACGGGACGTCATTGCGGGCCTGAGAAAGCGGATCCGCGCGGGCGATGCCGTGGCCAAGGCCGAAACCAGCGCAAAAGCGGTCGCCAGGCAGGCGTCGGCCCTCGCCCAGCGCAGGAGGCAGGGTTCCCTGAGGCCGGTGATCAACCTGACCGGCGTCATCATCCACACCAACCTTGGTCGCGCCCCGATGTCGCCGTCGGTCATGAAGGCGGTTGAAAGACGCATGACGTCCTACAGCAACCTGGAATACGACCTCGACCAACATAAACGCGGGAGTCGTTACGACCACGTATCCGAGATGCTGCTTCAACTGGTGCCCGGCGAAGCGGCCTTGGTGGTGAACAACAACGCGGCCGCCGTCCTGCTCATCCTCACCGAATTCGCGGCGGGTGGGGAATGCGTGGTGTCGCGAGGCGAACTAATTGAGATCGGCGGCGGTTTCAGGATCCCTGACGTGATGGTCCAATCCGGGGCGCGCCTGGTGGAGGTGGGCACGACCAACAAGACCCGCCTTCAGGACTATGAACAGGCTGTGGGCCCTGACACCTCCATGATCTTCAAGGCCCACCATTCCAATTTCCGCATGGTGGGTTTCACAGAGGAAACCAGCTACGCTGAATTGGCGGAACTGGCCGCAGGCAAAGGCATTATTTTCACGGCCGACATCGGCAGCGGCCTGCTGGCGGAACTGGATGCCGAGGTGGCTGCCGGCGAACCCACGCCCGCCCAGGTGATTGCATCCGGGGCCGACCTGGTGTGTTTTTCCGGCGACAAGTTGTTGGGGGGACCTCAGGCTGGGGTAATAGTGGGCAAGTCGGACCTGGTGGCCAGGCTGAAAAAGAACCCGCTGCTGCGCGCCCTGAGGGTGGGCAAGTTCACCATCGCTTCCATGGAGGCCACGCTGGGTCGATACCTGGAGGGGGGCTTTGGCGACATACCGATCCTTTCGGCGGTACTGGCGGACCCGAAAGAGGTCCTGAGGCGTTGCCGCAGGGTCGCGGCCAGGGTCAGGAGGCTTCAACCCCACGAGGGACTGACCCTGCGCGTGGTGCGGACCGCGGCCGAGGTCGGGGGCGGCACGCTGCCCGGCAGGACCATACCCTCCTTCGGGATCGAGGTCGAATTGAAGGGGATGTCCGAGACGTCGTTGGAGGAAATGCTCAGAGGAAACGACCCGCCGGTGCTGGGTCGCCTGGCCGGGGGTCGGCTGGTCCTGGACCTGCGCACCATGATGCCCGGACAGGAAGTCGAGATCGCCGGGGCCCTGGCCCGGCTGAAACCAGGAGATGGACAAAATGGCTGATGAAAAAAAGGTAGATGAGAAAAAAGTAGATGAAAAAAAAGTAAAGGTATCGGGTGACAAGCCCGCGAAAAAGCCGGCGCTGGCCGAGGCCCACCCGGAAACGGAAAGCGAGTACTTGAAGTTGAATTCGGTCTGCGTCAAGGCCCGCGAAGCCCGCCGAAACAGCGGCGCAATCCCCGGGGCCCTGGCGGACGAGGCCGCCAGGCTGCTGGCCTGGGCGGACGGAGTCATTGACGACACCATAG
>JAADHL010000098.1 GCA_013151875.1 Deltaproteobacteria bacterium | reverse complement strand
CTGTGCCTGAAACACATGGTGCTGCCCGATGCCTCGACCGGCCTCGACTGCGACGACCCGTCGGTCCAGGACACGCTGGTCGCGTCCATAGGCTCGCCGAAACGTCTGGATATGCTGCTGCTCCTGGCCATCGCGGACATGAGGTCCCTCGGCCTTAGGATGGAAACGGGTTTCAGGGAAGAGTTGCTGACCCGGGCCTGGCGGCAGGTTCGCGAACGCATGCTCGGGTTGGCGGATATGCAGGCGACGGTCACCACCGCGCAGAAGAGACGTAAGGCCCTTTTGGCGAGGATACCTGAAACTGTAACGCGGAACGAGCATCCCAATGAGTACACGGAATGGATCTCGTCGTTCATCAATCAGTTGCCGACCAGGTTCCTTTCCGCCTTCAATACATCAACGCTGTGGCGCCACATCGAGATGCTGGATGAATCTCGCGGCAAGGGCCCGCTTTCCAGAATCAGCCGTCGGAGGGCCGCGGGCGTCTATGACCTGACGTACGTGGGCCCCGACGAGGCAGGACTTCTGGCCGGGATTACGGGCAGACTCGCTCTGGAGGGGCTTTCCATCCAGGAAGCACGAATATTCTCGCTGCCCGGTCGGCTGGTCCTGGACAGCTTCAGGATTGTCGATACCAGCGGCCGCATCCTGAACCGCGCATCCCAGAGGGAAAGGATCGCGGGCCTGGTGACAAGGTTTCCGAAGGATCCGGAGATCAGCCGGTCGGTCCGGCGCAGACTGGGCCCGATCATGCGCTCGCTGGCCGGCGAGGTTGTGGCCGACCTGGACAACCAGGCATCCGAAAGGGGTTCCATTCTGCGGGTTACCGGCCCGGACGCGCCAGGACTCCTTCACATGGTGGCCGACATTCTACATCGTTTCGAAATCGAGGTGTTCGGCGCGATTGTGACCACCGAGGCCGGCATGGTGCGCGACACCTTCTTTACCGAGCAACGCGGCGGCAAGGTGACCGACCCCGACACCATCCGCGCGGTGCTTCGCGCCATCAGCCTGCTGGGTTCCAGCCGGAATACCGGGGATAACGGGGGCCGTAAACAGTCTGGATCCTGAAAGAAACAGGGACCCGCGGAGCCAGGTTTCGCGCCAACCCTGTGTGTTGACAAAGAAAGACTTCGGCCGGATAATTTGTCCGCGTTTTGCAAGGATGATCTGAGATGGGAAACCGGGTCTGTCCTCAGTGCCACACAGAACTGGATCCGGAATACGCGTTCTGCCCCGAATGCGGCTCCAGACTTGAAGAACCCGAGGTGTCGGCGGGCGACGCAACGGATTCCGATATCGAGGCCGAACTCGTATCCGTGCTTCAGCAGGAGCTGGAGGCCACCAGTGAAAAAGAGGCCATACCCGACGGCTCCGAGTCCGGGCAGGAATCCGAACCGGCCACCGCTGAAAAGGCGGTCGGCATGGCCCCAAAGACACCGGTATCCGATCCATCCGAAGCCGCGACCGTGCGCGAGCGAAATACACCGGAACCAGCCGTCAAAGTCGTTTCCAGGAAGGCCCCGTCTTCCCATGCCGGACGTTTCCGGATAGTGCGTCTGGCAAGGGGCGGCGGACAGAAGGCCGAATACAATATTCCCGACCGTGGGCTGGTAATCGGCAGGGTCAATGTGGATGTTTCCTTTCCTGACGACGACACGGTTTCGCCGCGCCACGCCACGCTGCGACCCAACGGCGACAGCGTGGATATCGAGGACACTGGAAGCCTGAACGGGCTGTACACGCGGCTGAAAGGCAGTCACCACCTCACCGAAGGCGACACCTTTATGTGCGGCGACCAGCTTTTCCGCTTTTCCGAAAGGACGGCGCGCTTTCACGCGGCGGATTTCAGGCTGTATTCCGCTCCGCATGAAAAGATGGTCCTGGCTACGTTGACGCATATCCTCAGAGACGGCATAGAGGGGGAGGTCTATCCGATCAAGACTTCCTCCTTCAGAATAGGACGTGACGAGGGAGACCTGAGATTCGAGGCGGATCGCTTCATGTCGCGAAAACACGCGATGCTCAAGAAGGCCGACAAGGGTTTCGTTCTCTCCGACGCAGGCAGCAGAAACGGCACCTACGTGTGCCGACGCGGCACGCTCGCTCTCGTTGACGGCGACATCTTCATGATCGGACGACAGATGTTGCGGCTCGAGGTGGTAGCCAAGTGACCCCTGAAACATCTCCCGCACCCTCTCCTCTCGACGGTATTTCCATAGTCATCCCGGCCTACAATGAGGCGGAAAGGATCGGCGCGTCACTGGCCAGGATAAGCACTTACTGCCGGGACTCGGTCAAAAAGTACGAAATCATCGTGGTCGATGACGGCTCCACCGACGGTACGGGCGACGTTGCGGCCAGGGTCTGCGGGGACGACGAAAACTTCATCCTGGTGACCAGCCCCGAAAACCGCGGCAAGGGTCATGCGTTCCGCACAGGCGCGCTGTCGGCCAGAATGCCTTATGTGCTCCTGTCCGACGCCGATCTGTCCACGCCTATCGAAGAGCTGGAGAACCTGGCGAGGCACGCAACGCCCCGAAGCGTGGTCATTGGTTCCAGGGGGTTGTCCGACTCGGACCTGGAGGTCAGACAGCCGTTCTATCGCGAAACCATGGGTAAGGTCTTCAACCTCATGGTGCGAACGCTCCTGGTGCCCGGAATCTCGGACACCCAGTGCGGGTTCAAGCTGTTCGGTCAGGAGGTGGGCGAGGCGGTGTTTCCCCCTTTGCGCACCGAAAGATTCGCGTTCGACGTGGAACTGCTTGCCAGGGCGGTCCGGGGGGGATTCGAGGTGGTCGAGGTGCCCGTCAGATGGAGAAATGACGCGCGTTCCAGCGTGAATCCGCTCAGGGATTCGGCGCTGATGATGCGCGATGTGTTGCGGGTCTGGAAAATGTTGAACCGACGGTCCGCGACCGAAAGAAACGATAGTTGATCCATTCGGTTCACAAGGAAGTGATAAAGTGGCGAAAAGAATAGTGGTTTCCGTGGACCCCTACGAGGCGCGGGCAGCGTTGATGGAGGGTGATCGTCTGGTCAACATCGAGGTGGAAAGCGCCGCCTCGGAAAAAAGGAAGGGGTCTATCTACAGAGGAAAGGTGATGGCCGTCGAACCAAGCTTCGAGGCGGCCTTCGTGAACTATGGAAAGGGCAAGGAAGGTTTCCTGCCCTTTGACGAGGTGTGCGAAAAGAGCCTGATCGAATTGACCGGACACGGCCGCGGCAAGGGCAAGGCGGGCGTGCGGGTCGGCGACACGGTGCTGGTGCAGGTCACCAAAGAGGAGGTCGGCAAGAAAGGCGCCGCCCTGTCCATGCATGTGTCGCTGCCCGGACGATATGTCGTTTTGATGCCCTTTGACGACAGGACAGGGATCTCGCGCAAGCTCGATCAGGATGAAAGGAACCGGCTCAGAAAGGTCCTTCGCCGGCTGGGGCTTCCCGAGGGATTCGGGGTGATCGTGCGGACTTCAGGCGAATCGACCGACAGCCCCGAGGACCTTCAGCTCGAACTGGACCACCTGATAAAGGAATGGGAACAGGTAGTCGAAAAATTCAAGTCCGGCAAGGAACCGGCCGAGATTCGCGCGGACGCGGGGTTGGCGGTGCGGTTCATCCGCGACTATCTGTCGTCGGACGTCGACGAGATCCTGGTCGAGGACGAATATTCGATGCGGGAACTCCAGCGTTACATGGAATCCTGCATGCCGCGTCGCCTGCCCGCGCTGAAGAGGTTCACGGACGAGATCCCTCTGTTCCTGCGTTATGGCGTTGAAAGACAGGTCGAGGCCCTGCTGCGCAGACGCGTGCACCTGCCCTCCGGCGGCAGCATAGTCGTGGGCGAGACCGAGGCCCTGGTCGCGATTGACGTCAACTCCGGGCGCCTCAAAAGGAAGGGCATCGAGGACACAGCATTCAGAACCAACATCGAGGCCGCGAGGGAGATCGCGCGTCAGGTCGTTCTGCGCGACCTGGGCGGAATCATAGTCGTGGACTTCATCGACATGGAGTCCGAGACGAACCGGGTCAAGGTCGCCGACGAGCTGAAAGCGGCAATGGCCATGGATAAGGCGCGCCTGACCTTCGGGCGCATCTCTGATTTCGGCCTTTTGGCGTTTTCGCGTCAAAGGATCAGACAGTCCGTTGATTCCGGCGTCAATCTGGACTGCCCCACCTGTTCCGGCACTGGTCGAATCCGTTCGTCTTCATCTTTAGCCATGTCCGCCCTGCGCACCGTGCGGGAGAGACTGGCCACCCAATCGAAAAAGGTGGCGTACGTCGAGGTCGTGGTGCCGGTGCGGGTGGCCAATTTCCTAAACAACCGCAAGCGGGAGGCGCTGGTCGGCCTTGAGAAACACCATGGAGTCCTGGTTGATGTCACAGGGGACTCGAACTCCGACGTGGAGGGAATCCGAGTCAATGTGCTGCCGGAGGTGCCCCACGACCGGACGGCCATCTTCTATCCGGATGAAGAACCTGAAACCGAGGTCCCGCCGCCGCCCCCACCGTCGTCGTCTCCGAAGCCCGAGGACAATGGTCATGAAAAAGGCGGTTTCAAGAACTTCCTGCGCATGGTCCTGGGCATCCCGGAATCACCCGAACCGCCGGAGCCCTCAAAACCCGCGCCTGTCGCTGTATCGGCGCCACCCGTCCCAGTGGGGGAACCGGATGACGTGAAGCCGTCCGGAACAACACAGCGGAGCGGGTCGGGTCCATCCAAACCCAAGTCGAATACCAGTGGCGCGGCCCGACGAAGACGCAGATCAGGTTCCGGGAGGAGGCCACAGGCCGCCGCGAAGGCAAAGGTGGATTCGAAAGAAAACGATTCCAAAGCCGGTGCGAAAACATCCACGAAAGCAGGGTCGGGCCCAAAAACCTCTTCCGACCCGGGTTCGAGCCCCAGGCCGAAGTCAAGTGCCGTCAGGTCCAGGGGCGTCAGGTCCAAAAACGAAGCAAGGGCGCCCGCCCGCGCCAAAAAGGAATCCCATGGCGGCGAGGGGGCTGACACGCCAGCGCCGAAGGGGGCAAAATCCACGGCGGACAAACAGGACGGCGCCGAAGGAACCAGAACAGGACACCGTTCCAGAAGACGCAGATCCAGACGCCCGAACGCCCAACGAAACACTCCTGAGAACACATCAAGGAAGAGCAATGCTGGACCTGAGACAACTGCTGAAAAACATTGAAGAGTCCGCAGCCAGACTTGCAACCCGGGGTCCTGGTTTCGACCTTGATGAACTGGCCGATCTCGACGACAGGCGACGACGCCTGGTATCCGAACGCGATGGTCTTCGTTACGAACAAAAGCAGGTTTCCATGGGCTTCAAGAGGCCCGGGGTCACCGATGAACAACGTGATGAGATCCGCGCGCGTTCGAAGGAACTTTCCGGTCGCATCGCCGATCTGGACGCTCAGGCCACCCTGATCGATGAGCGCATCCGCGAGGTGCTGCTGGGCCTGCCCAATCTTCCGCACCCTTCCGTTCCCATCGGCGTCGATGAGACCGAGAATCCAGAGATCAGACGGGTCCTGGAACCGCCCTCGTTCGATTTTGAACCGAGGCCGCATTACGACCTGGGCGAGGCCCTGGGCATCCTGGACTTCGAGTCCGCGGGAAAGATATCGGGTTCACGCCAGGTGGTCTACCGCGACGCCGGTGCCAGACTCGAAAGGGCCCTGGCCTCGTTCATGCTGGACGTCCATGTGGCCGAGCACGGCTACCGGGAGGTGCTCACGCCGTACATGGTCACCCTGGACTGCATGGTGGGGACAGGACAGTTGCCGAAGTTCAGGGACGACGCGTACGCGATATCAGAAGATTTCTTCCTGATCCCCACGGCCGAGGTCCCGGTGACCAATCTCCACCGTGGTGAAATCC
>JAADHL010000170.1 GCA_013151875.1 Deltaproteobacteria bacterium | reverse complement strand
ACCGCGTTGGCTATGGAGGACAATCTCCACTGAGTGATGGAGTCCGCCATCTGGATCTGGGCCACGGCCTCGCCGCCCGCATCCGTGATCAGTTCGGGGTTCACGTACAGGGTTTCGGGGAAGTCCTTGCGGATCTTTGGCTCCCCACCGCTTCCATCACCAGTGGACGTCTTATCGGTCCCAGCGTTCTGGGGCGGTCCCGCGCCCGGAAAAGGCCCCTGGCCGTCCGCGAACGCCATGTCTTCGCCCCAACCCCCGTTGCCCCACGCCTCCCAGGTTTCGAACGTGGTCTTCCAGTCGTCATCCGTGCCGTCCATCTCGTCCGGGCCCATGCTGCGCATCGTGATCACGAAACCGTTGTTTTGCGACCCAAACAGATAGAGGTTGCCGAAGAAGTCATAGAACTCGGTCTGAGACGCCAGGTACTGCGCGATTCCCGACTCGTTCAGGTCGCCCTGTGTCATCCGGTCGCGCAGGGCGTCGAGGACCCTTTCCTTATCCTTGTCGTACAGGGGACTCAGCACCTTGGCCGCGTCCCTGAGGGCCTGGTCCCATGATGAAGCCGCCGCCGTAATGCCGGGGTTCCCCAGGGCCGCGAATGCCGCCTGCGCCTTTACTTCGAGTGCGTCCTCCTCTTCCTGGTCCTTGGGGTTGGTGGTCACGATGTCGGAAAGGTCGAAATCAGCGTCGTGGATCTCGAACTTCGGTTTCTGGATCTCCTCCTCCAGTTCGAAATAGGTCCGCAGCAGACCGGGTTTGTTGTCGGAAAGGGCATAGACGGCCTCATCCACGACCTGGAGCCCCAGGGCCGCCACCGCAGGCGCGCCGTTCTTGCCGGTGACCTTGAAATTGACCTTGGCCTGACCGCCCGGCAGGTAGGAGTCCTTGTCGGGGGTGATTTCGATTGACAGGGCGTCCGCCCCCTGCACGAACACCAGTTTTTCGTCGCGAACGATCTGACCCGTGCGTCCCAGGTAATAGGCCGAGAACACCACGTCGCCGGCCATCTCCTGGTCCAGATCGATTTCAACCGAGGCCTGACCATCGGCGAGGTCGAACGCCTCCTCGCGCACGACCTGGTGGTGCCGGATCACGTCCAGGTACACACGGTCCTTCGCGTCGGGCGCGAACACGGACACCAGTGCCGTGTCCCCCACCTTGTAGATGGCGCGATCGGCCCTGACCAGCACGGCCTCGCCGGACACGCCCGCCTTGAACTGGAACGAACGCTCCACCTTGTTGCCCTGGGCGTCCTCGGCCGCTGCCTGGATGACCATGGTGGGCTCGTCCGGCGCATAGTCGAACCAGCCCAGGCCCGTATCGTCCGTGTCCACGGCCCATGTCTCTGCCCCCGCGCCCGCGTGCACCTGCACCGAAATCGGATTGCCGGCCGGGTCCTCGGTGAACACATAGAAACGGTTGGTGATCCCGGGCACGATGTTGCCGCTTTCCGGGATGATCACGATGTTGAAGGAATTCTGGGCAACAGTGACGCCCTGCTCCTTGGACACCTTCTGACCCGCGGTATCCATCACCTTGGCGGTCAGGCGGACGATGGCCTTGCCCTGCTCGAGGTCCTGCCCCACCAGGAATGAAGGCAACTGCGCCTCGAACGCGAACAGCCCTTCCTCATTGGTGTTCCCAGCAACCTCGGCGAAGTCGGTGAACTCTACATCGAAGGTCGCCAGCGTCACCTTGACGGAGCCCCCCGCGACCGGCTTTCCGAAAAAGTAGCGTGCCGAAACCGTGCCTTCGACCTTGTCGCCGACCACATAGAAAGGCTTGTCCAGCGCGACTTCCACCTTGTATTTGGGCAGGGTGTAGCGGTCCACGGTCACAGCCTTCTCGGTCACGGTCTCGCCCACGGTGGCCTTGACCTTGTAAGTTCCCATGTTGACCTCGTGCGCCAACTGGAAGCGCGCGAAGGCGATGCCGAAGTCGCTGGTCTTCAAGGTTTCCTTGAACACCTTGTTTCCCTTGCCGTCAAAGACCTCGATGACGCAATCCTCGCCGGCCTCGGGTGACAGGAGGGGCTTGCGCAGGGCCAGGACCCTGAAGTGCATCTCCTGGCCGGGCTGATAAATGGGCTTGTCCGTGGTTACCAGGACCTTGAGCATGCGCACAACATCCACTTTCTGGTCGGCATCGATCGTCGTGCCTCCCTCGATGGACATGGATGCAGTGACGGTGCCGGCCCCAGCCTGTTCGAACATAATGTCGGCATCGGCGGCGCCGAACTCATCCGTGGTCAGTTTCATCTGGCCAATGTCGCCGTCCTCGCCCACGCTGGTCAGCAGCGTGATCTGCTTGTGCGAAAAGGGCTTTCCGGTGACCGCGTCCCTCGCGAACACCTTCACCCTGGTCTTTTCACCTTGATAATAGGTCTTTGGACCAAGGACCAGCACCTGGGCCTTGGGCATGGCCACGAACAGGCTCCTGCGTCCTATCAACTGATTGTCGCCTGACTGGATCCTGTATCGGATGACGTGCGCAGCCTGCACGGCCGGGTCCGACGCATCCGCGAAGGCGTCCGCGATCCTGAACGTAAGGGTCTCGGCCCCCGAGTTCATCATGAACGTCGTTTTGCTTTCCCGGTGCCAGGTCCCGTCCAGGGCATCCACGGACACGTAGGCGTCACCATCGAGGGCGCCCTTTCCGGATCGATGCAGGACAAGAGACACAAACAGATCCCCCCCTTGGAGGGTCGCGGCGATCTCTCCCTCGTCAAGGTAGAGCGGTCCAGAAACCGTCACCTCGGGCTGGTTTGTTCCATCGAAGGGCACGCCCGTCGTCTGCGAGCATCCCATCATGAACGCAGCGGCGGCCGCAATACCCAGAACGATACGACTGGTAAACCTCATGGCACGAACCTCCTTTCAGTTCTTGTTCCCATGCATCCTGAACGACTGTCCGAAGATGCAAGGGACGGGCCAAGGTTGTTTGCTAATGTTATCGGATATTTCGCCGATTTGGAACACCAGGCTTCAAAGATAACCGCGACATCAATGTCGCGACGGCAACGGACAAGAAACTGCAAGCGAGGACCGTTGGCGAAGCCGGGTGGATCCACAAAGCACCACGGCGCAGTTGGTAAAGTCCATCGGGGACGCCGGGTGATATCCGGCCCGCGAAGCACGTTCTGAAACGTGGTATATCTGCAAGCGGTTTGTGGCGGGAACGACATGAAGATCCCGGAAGTCGAAAAATTGCGCGAATACGTCGAGGCCGGCAACCCGCTGCCGGTCGTGCTGTTGGCCGGCGGCGACGACGCTGTGCGGGACGGCGTTGAATCGCTGCTCAGGGCCGATCTGGCAAAGACGGGGGCGGCCGTATCCGTGGTAAGGCTGGACGCCGGTCCCGCCCGGAGCGACGCATGGGAGCGTGTTGCCTCGATGACCGGCAACACGCCAATGTTCGGCGAGGCTTTCGTAATAGCCGTGTCCAATTGCGATGCGGCCAAGGAACCCCCGGAACTAGCGGCTTTTCTCGATTCGCCCGCGCCCCACGTCAGGCTGGCTCTCTACGGGGACCGCAAGGCGGCCCGTTCCGGCCTCGGAAAGGCGATAGCCAAAGTAGGAAAGGTGGTCACCCCAAAGGACGTCAGACAGCGGGAAGCGGTCCGACTGGTCTGGGATGCCGCCCGCGAGGTGGGACTTCATCTGGAAGGCGGCACGGCAATGGCCCTCGTGGACCTCGTTGGGGGCGACAGGGGCGCGATCAGAACCGCCATCAACTCATTGCTTGAATACAGGGGCAGGGGCGGCTCGGTATCCGAAAAAGACATTAGGGGACTGGTGACCCGCACCAGCAAGCCGGCGCCCTGGGACCTCGATGACGCGATCGCGGCCCGCGACCTGGGGCGTTGCATAAAGGTCGCCATGCGCAACCTGGAGGACACCGGCAGACCGGCCATGGTGTTGAACGCGGTGGTGCGCATGGTCAGACGCATGCTGATCGCAAAAGACCTCATGGACAAAAAGGCCTCTGACGAAGAAGCCATGGACAGGCTGAAGATCAGCCACCCATTTCCCCTCAAGCGCATCCGCGAGGCTTCGGCCCGTTATGGACGCAGGGAATTGGAGCGTTTTCTAAAGGACGTTCCACGGCTCGAGATTCTGGTCAAAAGGAACGATAAATCGGCCGGATCCGTGCTGACATCGGCTCTGGCGTCCCTGATCACGAAGCGATGAACCGGAACGTCACTCGAAAATGACGAAAAAAAGGCCGGCCCCCCGTCCTTTCAGGCAGGGGACCGGCCGGCTCCCGGGGGTGCGGGAGTAACCCAGGGGGATCAACCGGTAATCAGTCGTACACGCAACTCGCCACTCCACCGGTTCCCTTGAAGCAGACCTGACCGCTGGGGCAGAGGTTGGGTCCGTTGTCGACGATACCGTCGCAGTCGTCATCCTTTCCGTTGCAGACCTCCAGACCGGCAATGGCTCCACCCTGGGCACTGCAGACGGCCTCCAGGCCGTCATCCGAGCAGACGCGAGTCCCCTGCACAGCGCAACCGCCGCTCCCCACGGTGCACGCGGCCCCCACGTCAAATCCCTCATCCACCAGTCCGTCACAGTCGTTGTCCACCCCGTCGCAGGTCTCCGGGGTCGGTTTTTTCACCTGGCATTCCGTCCAGGTCCCCATCACGCAGCTCTTTTCACCGGCGCCGCACTGGTTGGAGCAGGACTGCACCAGACCCTCGTCGGTCTGGCCGTCGCAGTCGTTGTCCACTCCGTCACACACCTCGGGCTCCGGCGAGGGCGCGTTCGGCGCGTCGCACACAACACCCTTCTTGTCCGGCGAACAGACCAGGGTTCCCATGCCGCCGCAGGCCGAATCGCTCACGCAGGCGCCGCCCAGGTCGAAGTCCTCGTCGGTCAGGCCGTCGCAATCGTTGTCCAAACCGTCGCACAGCTCGGGTTCCGGGTCCGGCGCGGCCGGGGCGTCACACACGACGCCCGTTCCATCCGCGTTGCAGATCAGGGTGCCCACGCCACCGCAGGCCGATGGATTCGGACAGGTCCCGCCGACGTCGAAGCCCTCGTCGGTCTCGCCGTCGCAGTCGTTGTCCGCGCCGTCGCACATCTCGGGCGGCACGTCCGGGATCTCGTCGTCCTCGCCCAGGCCCTCGGTGTCGACGCATCCGCCCCACACGCCGTTCTTGCAGAACTGGACGCCCCCGCCGCACTCGGTCGCGCATTCGCGGACCAGGTCCTCGTCGGTATGTCCGTCGCAGTCGTTGTCCAGCCCGTCACAGACCTCGCCGCCCGGCTTGTTGATGATCTCGTCGAACAGCTCGGCCAGGTCCGAGGTCTTGTTCAGGATCCTGTACAGCCTGGAGTCGCCGGCCAAGGGGTGACCGCCCAGGTCCGCCATCTGATTCAGCGCGGCATCGTCGGCGCTGTTCTGGAAGGCCATGACCCACACGTCCACGCCCATGCCGCGAAGCTGCTGGATCTTTGGCGCGGCCTCTTCACCGCAGGTATCGCCGCCATCAGTAATAAGGACAACGTGGCGGTCCTTGCCCGCGGGGTCGTGCTGCTCGAAGTAGTCGATGGCGACATCCAGAGCGGTAGTGGTCGGCGAACTGCCGTCGGGATTCACCTTGGCCAACTGGCTGTTGAACGCCCCGACGCTGCTGCCGAATTCGACCAGGTCCTCGTCCGAAACCTGGCAACTGCGGTCCACTGGCTGCTCGCACTGGCTCTCGACCTCTACCTCCATATGACAGGTGCCCTGGTAGGCAACCGTCTTCTGGCATGTACCCCAGTACTCTTCGGTCTTGTTGCAACGATATTTCCTGCCGCACCTGCTGTGGCACCAGCCCTTCACGGTCCTGGTCTTCTTGCAGCGATAAGGCTCGACCCTGGTCTTTTCACACGATACCCAGCGCCACTCCAACTTGTGGCACTTGACCCACCTTTTCATCTTGCAGAAGAAGTG